>CAZBKV010000487.1:708-1766 GCA_964492575.1 uncultured Verrucomicrobiota bacterium
ATTTTTACGGCAGCCTAGGAACAGGCCGCCTTACCTCCAAAGGACATCCGGAAGGCCATGGGTGGTAGGGTACGCTGTCCCCAACGCGCCGGGGAAAAGGGGAAATGAAATTTCATGGCGGCGGCTTGAGGACAAGCCGCCCTACCTTGCCGATGGCATCCGAAAGGGAATTGAAAGGTAGGGCGCGCTGTCCTCAGCGCGCCGAAGAAAAAACCGATTTTTACGGCGGCTTGGGACAGGCCGCCCTACCCTTTCTTCCTTGCCCGTCCCTATGAGGGCAGGAATTTGACGGATGCCTCCGGAAAACGAGGTTTTGGGGTGGCCTCTTCGGTCTTTGCCTCATTAGAGGCAGCCGGAGAGGCCGGGGGAGGAAAAAAAGAAAAACCGGAAAAGGGATTTGGGAAACGAGAAAATGGAGAAACAACGGAAGCTGATCATTGCCGGAAACTGGAAGATGAACAAAACCGCGGCCGAGGGCGTGGCCCTGGTTACGCAATTGAAAGAGAGAGTGGCTCAGGTCAACCAGGTGGACATCGTCGTCTGCCCTCCCTTCACGGCCTTGAGTGAGGTCTCCAAGGCGTTACAAGGATCCAACATCCACCTGGGAGCGCAAAACATGAATGAGAACGACGATGGGGCCTATACCGGCGAGATCTCGGCCCGCATGCTCCAGGAATTCGGCGTGGAATACGTAATCCTCGGTCACTCCGAGCGTCGGACGTATCAGAAAGAGACCGACGAGCTCATCTCCAAAAAAGCCCAGAAAGCCCATGCCGCCGGTCTCAAGCCGATCATTTGCGTTGGGGAAACCCTGGAACAACGCGAACGGGGCGAGACCGAACAGGTCCTAGACCGCCAGGTCCGGGGAAGCTTAGCAGGTCTAACCCCAGAGCAGATGCTTCAGACCATCATCGCCTACGAGCCGGTCTGGGCGATCGGGACAGGCCGAAACGCCACGCCAGAACAGGCTCAGGAAGCCCATGCGTTTATTCGCAAGCTGTTGGCAGAGCTGTTCGGTCAGGAGGTCGCCCAACGCGTCCGTATCCAGTACGGCGGCA
>CAZBKV010000487.1:1776-2059 GCA_964492575.1 uncultured Verrucomicrobiota bacterium
GATAAGGACGGTGCGTTGGAATGAGATGCTTCGTTAAAAGCGGACAGTTTCGCAGAAATTATTTTCAATTCCCTCTAACTTTCAGTACACAAGAAAGCGGCTATGGGACTGATTATCGGTATTTTGAATTTCTTCATCATTCTGACCGGGTTGTTTTTGATCCTGGTCATCTTGATGCAACTGCCGCGGAAGGAAGCCGGGCTTGGAGTAGCCTTTGGGGGAAGTGCCACCGAAGCCCTGTTCGGAGCCGGGACAGGGAATGTCCTCACCAAAGCAACAAAGT
>CAZBKV010000488.1:0-2044 GCA_964492575.1 uncultured Verrucomicrobiota bacterium
GTTTCTTTGTCCTTCTTATCGCATACACAGCGGTTTTTGGAATTTCTCGGTGGCTATCCTTTGAACTGAAATGGAACTTTCGGGTACCTTCTTCAGCCGAGTATGTTATGAAATGGGGGTGGGTGTATGAGTTGCCTCTACGTTTGGCTTTATTAGGTTTGTTTGGTCAATTTGGCGGGCTTTTGAGTTATTTTAGTATTCCTGATCTAAAACGCGTGATTGCTGCAACAACAATCGGTTCGGCCATCTTATTGTTAATTTGGTATCTTCCCACTTCTGCTCCTACGATTAAGGCGATCCCTCGCTCGGTTTTGCTTTTAGATTGGATTCTTTCTACGAATGGAATCATTCTGGTCCGGCTTGCCTTACGGATGATCCGGGAATATTATCGCACTGAACAACTCGACTTTCCGAAACATGGAAAACGGGTGGTCGTGATTGGCGCTGGGGATGTAGGGGCGAGTCTGGTACGGGAATTTTTGGCGCGGCGAGGGATGGGATATCAACCGGTGGCCTTCCTAGATGATGATCCTAACAAGAAAAACTGTCGTGTCCATGGTATTCCTGTCTACGGGAAACCGGAACAATTGAAAGAGGTAAAAGACCGACTCAATGTCCAGACCGTGGTTTTTGCTATCCCTTCTGCTCCGGCAAAGCGTTTGAGAGAATTAATTCAACTCTGTAATCAATTGGGCTTAGAACATTATATTGTCCCTTCTGTCGATCAATTAACCACAGGACAAGTTCGAATTTCCCAAATTCGTCCGGTCGAGATTGAAGATTTATTAGGTCGGGAAGAAGTTCGGTTGGATGACGAACAAATTGCAAAATTGCTTCAAGGCAAGGTTGTGATGGTTACGGGGGCTGGTGGAAGTATTGGCAGCGAGTTATGCCGTCAGATTGTATCCAAAGCCCCTCGCTCTCTTCTTATGGTTGAGCGTTCTGAGTATTTACTATTTCAAATCACCGAAGAACTTCGCCAACGGGGTTTTGGAGGCTTAATAGTGCCTTTAATTGGGGATGTTCTAGATAAAGTTCGGATGGAAGAAATCTTCCGTCGCTATCAACCGGATCACGTCTTTCACGGGGCAGCCCATAAGCATGTTCCGATGATGGAATATCAGCCTGGTGAAGCAATTAAGAATAATGTTTTTGGAACAGTCTGTGTTGCCGATTTGGCTGCTAAATACAATGTTGACCGTTTTGTTTTAATTTCTACAGACAAGGCGATTAATCCAACCAGTGTGATGGGGGCTACTAAACGTCTTGCGGAAATTTACGTGCAATCTCTTTTCTATGAGAATCCAAAGGGAACGAAATTTATGGCCGTTCGATTCGGAAACGTGTTGGGATCCTCGGGGAGTGTGGTAACGATATTCCGTAAACAGATTGCCGAAGGGGGACCCGTAACGGTAACTCATCCGGAAATGAGACGTTATTTTATGACGATTCCAGAGGCGGTCGGGCTTGTTTTACAAAGCGCTACGCAAGGGAAGGGAGGAGAAATTTTTGTTTTGGAGATGGGGAAACCGGTAAAGATTATGGATCTGGCTCGTCAAATGATTGAACTGAGTGGATACCGTCCGAATATAGATATTGAGATTAAAATTATAGGGCCTCGGCCAGGAGAAAAGTTATTTGAAGAATTATGTTACGATCACGAACGGCACCAACGAACGGAACATCCCAAAATTATGCGATTTACGGGAGAACCCCGTAACTACAAAGAGGTTTGGAAATTCTTATATGAGGAACTTGAGCCGGCTGTTCGGAACGGGATCTCTCAGAATTTAAAAGAAATGTTGCGCAAGTTCATTCCAGAATATACACCCTCTCAACTCAACCATCTAGTCTCTTCATAAGAGCAAAGTAGAATCCCGATTTTTGACCTCTCCACTTTCTGCTCTCACAGATAAGGTTTGTTTCTCGACAAAAGATGCTTTCGATTTATTCTTAGGGCTATGAAATGGTCGCGACGTTCCTTTTTGCGGGTGAGTCTTCCTGGGATGCTTGGGGTAGCAGGATTTGCAGGGCAGTCCTCTAC
>CAZBKV010000489.1:0-214 GCA_964492575.1 uncultured Verrucomicrobiota bacterium
TCTCGCCCTTCTCTCCCAATGCTTTTCCCCATTTCCTAGGGGGGTAAAATCCGTTCTATCATAACGGCCGGTTCGAAGACACGATCCATCCGCCTCTCTCGTCCCTCCTCTTGCCTTGCTTCCAATTTTTGGAAAAGAGAGATTAAAAACGTGGACTGGACCGAAATCTTACAACGCTACAACCTCTACCTCGAATACGAAAAAGGCCATACTC
>CAZBKV010000489.1:224-2039 GCA_964492575.1 uncultured Verrucomicrobiota bacterium
TGTTGAGGTAGGGTGCGTTGTCCTCAACGCGCCGAGAGAAGAAAAATGGACAGATGCCTTTTTCGGACAAGCCCTAAGCACAATTCATCCAGCCTCCCTCGTTCCTCCTCTTGCCTTGCTTCCTTGTTTGGAAAAGAGGAGACTAACCGCGTGAATTGGACAGAAATCCTACAACGCTATACCCTCTACCTCGAATACGAAAAAGGCCATACTCCACGGTCGCAGCAAACCTATTCGCTCCTCATTCGCCAATTCCTCCTTTGGCTGGAAAAACACCGCATCCAAGATCTGAACGAAATCCGCATCGAGGATCTCACCGAGTTCCTCCGTTCCCTCCGCCGCCGGCAGCGAATTCCCGGCTCTTCTTCCCCTGTCCCAACCTCATTCCCACCTCGTTCCGAAACCCTCTATCTCTACATCGCCGCCCTGCGGTCCTTTTTCCGCTTCGCCGAGCAGGAAGGATGGATCCAGGCCAATCCTTCCCTCCTTTTGACCCTGCCTCGACGATGGCGCCGATTACCCCATGTTTTGACCCCGGAAGAGATAGACCGACTTCTTACTCCTCCGCCGCATCCGACGCCCTCTGATCTTTGTGACCAAGCCATTCTGGAAGTCGCCTACGCCAGTGGACTTCGGCTCGGCGAATTACGAGAGCTCCGGCTTGAACAACTTTACCTGGACGCCGGATTTCTCCGCGTCCTTGGGAAAGGTCGGAAAGAACGTGTCGTCCCGATCGGCCGAAAGGCCATCGAAGCTCTGCGCCACTACCTCGAAGTCGGCCGTCCTCAACTGGTCCGGCCGCATTCTCCATCCAACGTCTTCCTGACCCGACGGGGCACGGCCTTCTCCCACACCGCCATGTGGCGTCGGATCAAACGTCGCGCCGCCTTAGCCGGAATCACCCGAAACTTCACACCGCATACCCTCCGCCACAGTTTCGCTACCCATCTGCTGGAACGAGGCGCCGACCTGCGGGTCATCCAGGAACTCCTCGGCCATGCCAACATCAATACCACCGAAATCTACACCCACGTGGCCCAACGCCGCCTTCAAGAAATCCATCGTCGGTTTCATCCTCGGGCTTGATTCTTTTCGCAGCTTTAGGGAAAAGATCCAGCGTGAGACGCGTGCATTTTCTTATCTGACCTTCGATTCCTCACACAAAAAACTCCGCGATCCGAATCGGACCGCGGAGGAAGAGCTGTTTCTCCTGATGGAAAAATCAAAGGATTACGGAAGCGTGCTCAGATCAGGATATTTCCCGTGAATGATACTCATGCAGGTTTGTTCCAATTTCTTGGCGATGTTCGGATACTGGTCGATGATGTTGTGCTGCTCGCCCAGGTCATGGACCAAGTCGAACATCTGATAAGGTCGAGCAAACGGTTTTCCTCGAGGTTTTTCCCGTCCACCGGACCCATTGCCTAAGACCAGCTTCCATTGTTTCCAGCGGATGGCAAACATCCCTCCGCCGGAGTGATGAATCACCGGCGGCCGCATAGTCGCCGGTTCTTTCCCCTGCAGGTAAGGAAGGAAGCTAAAGCTATCTTCCGCGGCTCCTTTAGGAATTGGCTTTCCAATAATCTCAGCAAAGGTAGCGAATAGATCGGTTAAGCAGATGGTGGCATCGCACTTGGTTCCGGGTTGGATATGCCCGGGCCAACGAATGAAGAACGGCACCCGATGCCCAGCTTCCCAAATGTCCGCTTTAGTCCCTCGCAGGTTACCATTGGCCTTGTGATGTTCGGGACGATACGCCTGGACGCTGGGGTCCTCGACATGATCTGGATGAATATTCCGGCGATACATATAAGA
>CAZBKV010000490.1:0-2025 GCA_964492575.1 uncultured Verrucomicrobiota bacterium
TCGTAGGACCGCTTATGACGCTGACAGAGAAGATTCTTGCACGGGCTGCCGGGAAAGCCAAAGTGGAACCGGGCGAGGGGGTTTGGGTCAAGGCCGACCTGCTGATGACTCATGATGTCTGTGGGCCGGGAACGATCGGTGTGTTCAAGCAGCAATTCGGAGAAAAGGCCCGGGTCTGGGATCCGAAGCGGATCGTTATTATTCCGGATCACTACATCTTTACGACCGATGCTCGATGTAACCGAAATGTCGATATCCTTCGCGAGTTCGTGAGGGAGCAGGGGATCGAGTATTTCTACGATGTGATTGAGGATCCCGATGGCCATTGGCGGTATGATCCGGAGAAAGGGATCTTTCAGCGTCAGTACGGACGGTATTACGCGGGAGTCTGTCATGTCGCCTTAGCGGAGAAGGGGCATACCCGGCCGGGAGAGGTCTTGTTTGGGACCGATTCGCATACGTGCACGGCAGGTGCATTCAATGAGTTTGCCACAGGAATTGGCAATACCGATGCCGGGTTTGTGATGGGAACCGGGAAGTTGCTCCTTCGAGTCCCTGAAACGATGCATTTCCGATTGGAAGGAGAGTTGCCGCCATGGGTGATGGGGAAGGATGTGATTTTGCATATCATCGGCGAGATCGGGTTTGACGGGGCAACGTACCGGGCCCTGCAGTTTGACGGGTCGGGGATAGCCAGTTTGACGATGGAGGATCGCATGACGATCGCTAATATGGCCATCGAATGCGGGGCCAAGAACGGGATCTTTCCCTTTGATGGCCGGACGGCAGAGTACGTAGATTCCCGAACGCGTCTGAACGGTACAAAGAGCACCTACGAACCGGTCGAGCCGGATAAGGATCAGAAGTTCTGTTTTGAGATGGTGGTGGAGTTGGACAAGCTGGAGCCGCTGGTGGCCTGTCATCCCCATCCTGGCAATCGAGCCAAAGCAAAAGAGTTGGGGCATATTCAATTGGATCGGGCGTATATCGGTTCCTGTACCGGTGGGAAGACCAGTGATTTTATTGCCTTTGCCCGGATTGTGCGTGGAAAAAAGGTGGCGATTGAGACTTTTGGAGTTCCAGCCACGCCGGGGGTAGTGCGGGATCTGCAGACGACCTTCTGGGGTCGGCAGAGCGTATGGGAAATCCTGGTCGAGGCCGGAGTGCAGATAACCGAGAATGCGAGCTGTGCGGCCTGTCTGGGTGGACCGGTGGACACCTTTGGACGGGTGAACGAGCCGCTCAAGTGCATCAGCACAACGAATCGGAATTTCCCCGGTCGGATGGGCCATAAAGAGGCGCAGATTTATCTGGCCAGTCCACTGACCGTCGCGGCCAGTGCGTTGACCGGCCGGATCACAGATCCGAGGGAATTTCTTTAGGGTTCATCCCGAGAAATCTTCGGGTAGGGCGCGTTGTCCCCAACGCGCCGTGGAAAAGGGAAAATGAACATTTCATGCGGCGGTTTGAGGACAAACCGCCCTACCTGCCCTGGACCTTCGAACGGGAATGAAAAGGTAGGTAGGGCGCGATGTCCCCATCGCGCCATAAAGATGAAACACGAGATTTTCTCGTAACGGTTTGGAGACAAACCGTCCTACCTTTCCTTGGCATCCGAAAGCCATGTTGCGGGTAGGGCGCGTTGTCCTCAACGCGCCGGCATAGAAAAATTGATGGATACCTTTTTCGGACAAGCTCTAGTGCCTCTTTTTATCTTTCGTGCTTTTACGAGCGGTTGCGTTCTTCGGGACGATGACGGAGAGTCGGCGGGGTTCGACCCAGATGCGGGCCGGGAGCCAGCCGACGTTGTCACCGTCCACTTCGATCGGGAGCGGCCGGTGCGATTCCAATCGGAATTCTGAGGCTCGGACCAGACGAGAGGAAGCACTCTGAAATGGCTTTCGGAAACACCAGGCATAGGCGAATCGGAGGAATTCCATCGGACCCAAGCGACGGAAGACTCGTACGTCTAGTTGTCCATCTGTCATATCCGCGCCGGGGAACATGCTCAGATCCCCCCCATAC
>CAZBKV010000491.1:0-2022 GCA_964492575.1 uncultured Verrucomicrobiota bacterium
ACCAAGCATCTGCTTCAGACCCGTCCGATTTATCACAAGTGTGACGAGACGATCCGGGGGCATGTGTTTTGCAGCTTTTTAGCGTTGGTGCTGCGGAAGGAGCTAGAAGAGCGGCTGGAGCAGTTGGGGCGTCGTTTTGAGTGGGAGCAGATCGTTTCGGACCTGGAGGGATTGCAACAGATTTTGGTGGAGCATGAGGGGAAGAGGTTTTGGCTTCGCACCGAGGTGCAGGGCTGTTGCGGCTGGGTGTTCCGAGCCGTAGGGGTAGCCATCCCGCCAACGGTGCAATTGCTCGCGGACTAGGCCTCCAGCCCCCTCCTAACGAAGCTGGTTCATGGTGCCAAAACCGGCACGTGCTTCCCTAACCTCTTGAAATACAATGACTTCTGAAAATATGGTGTAGAAGACGAGTAAGACGATTCGCGTCTTTCCAAGACTCCTCCACCAGAGTCCCTAGGCCGCGAGCCAATCTCTGGCTTTGGCGCGCTCGAACGCCTCTGAGGCGCTTGGCTCGCTCCAAGCCCGCATCCTTCCTGCAGGGTCCCTTCGCTTTCGGTAGGGCATTACCCCTACCGATCCCCTAGGCGTTCGAAAGGGAATGAAAAGTAGGATGCGTTGTCCTCAATGTGCCGAGATAAGAAAAATGGACGGAAGCTTTTTGGACAAGCTCTAAGCTGAGGGAGCGGGCCAGGACTTGGTCCGAAAATCGGGAAAGGCGTTAGAATTTTTCTTGGGTGATCCCTCAATTTGTTCCACTTCTCTTCCGCATTTAATCTCAGAAAACGCCTCTCCTCCTTCATCCGTAAGCCCAAAGGCAGCGATAAAAACTGGGGCCCTTGCTTCTCAGGGCCCCAATGTTCCACACCAACCTAGGAATCTACCAATCTCTGCGATCCTTTACTGCTGGCCGCGAGCGCGGAAGAACTTCGCCTTCCCGGTCGGGGTCACCACATACGGACTGGTGGCATCCGGAATATCCTCGTACGGTCCTTCCACTTGATCGGCCTGCTGGAGGATTCCGGTGAATTCAATCACCACGTTTCCGCTCTCATCCAATGCAATGCTCTTGATGGACGGCGGCGGAGCTGTAGGCGTTGGCCCGAAGTCACGGAAGATCGCCCAGGCCAACGCACCTTCAGAGTTGTCGTGTGAGGTCACCGCCAAACCGACCAAGATCGGACCGGTGAAGTCATCGAAGTCTACCGGCGAACCGGTATCATGGAAGTATTCCCAACCGGGTGATTGACTTGTGTCAATCTGGCAGACCTGCGTCCACGTATAACCGTCGCTGCTGTAATAGCCAGTGATTACAGAACCAGTTCGTTTCACCCGCAACCAACAGTTCGGATAAGCAGGCTCGATCGGCTCACTCAGGAACACATTCGGTGGCCTACCCGGCCAGTCAGAACGCTCGCCACGAGCTGGACGGTATTGGATATTTACTTCATTTTGTCCAGCTGTTCGAGTAGCCATCATGGAAATGTGGGCATCGTCTCCCTTTGGCACGCCCGAACCATCATCTCGACGGATCATCAACTCCGCCTTCGACCACCAGTTCGGACCATCCATCGCCTCAACCCGCACGGCCACATCGAAGTCCCCTTCCATCACCTTGTAAACGTAGTGGAACCCATCAGCCTGATCCCAAATGTCGTGTCCACCACCTACGATGTAGAAGTCTTTTCCGTTCCAGGTCATGGCCCAGCCAGGTTCCAGCGGATCGGTACCAGGTTCACCGACATCGGTGGAAGTCATCGGCGAAACCACACCGTCCACCGTCATGCTATCCAAGGTATTCCCGGCCAGGTCCTTCACGTTCTGCACCGTCACCGTAAATGGTCCGGTGATCGGCCCGCTCACATCCAACCGCACCACATTGCCTAAGTTGGTCAGCACCGTTGCGCTGTTCACAGTGACTCCGCTCACCGTGTAATTGGCCGGATTCTCAGCAGTGGTCGGATCCACCAACTCGTCAAACTCTACACCCACGATCTGACCACCCTGGAGGACACCGGCCGAAAC
>CAZBKV010000492.1:0-2017 GCA_964492575.1 uncultured Verrucomicrobiota bacterium
TGATCCTCTTCCTTATCCCTAGCGCGTTGAGGACAACGCGTCCTAGCGTAAAAAGTCTCTATCGAACCCTCAATTGGTGGTAGGGCGGTTTGTCCCTAAACCGCCGCCTCATTTCCGTCTTTCCTTCGACGCGATAAGGACCCCGTGGCCCGACCTGCTTTCCCCTCTACGTAGCCGTTAAACGGAGGCCTTTCTTCTTCCATCGAACCTTTCCTCCTGGCATTTCCCATTCCGTCTTACACCTCCACCACTTCCAACCCAGCAAGACGGGCAAACTGTTTGATCTCCCGTCGGAGGTCTCCGTAGAAGAAGACTTGATGAAAGCCTGGCCACGTCTCCGGCTCTTTTAACCCATCGATCTTGTACAAGACTGCCACCACACAACCGCCGGCCGGAGGCACCGCAATATTCCGGACTACTGTTCCGGTTCCGACCCAAATCTGCGTCTTCTTCTTGGCGCTACCAGGCATTACATCAATCACCGTCACCCGCTGTCCTTCTCGCCATAACGTCCGCCTTGTTGCATCCCGCATCGCATGATGGGGCATCAACTTGTACGGCTCAGGCGGCGCCCCAAATCCATTCAACCGCGTAGGACACGAACAGTGAGACCCGATAATTCCGTTTTCCATCGTCTCAGGAACCGGATCTTGCTGAAACCCCGGCCGATCCAAAAGATACTGAACAATGCAATGACTGGCCACTGCCCCAATGTCCGCCTCACAAGCCGCCGGGATCCGTTCGTCGTTCATCATCGACCAAGCCAGACAGGGAAGACTCAGTTTCGTCGGTCCAATCGCCCCCAAACAATCCATCGTAATGGCATCGCATTCTTCCTCTTCCAACAGCTTCCCGGCCACGAAATACGCCTTGACCCCGTTGAGGACATCCTGCTCGGTGATATGCCATCGCTGGACCGCCCCTCGAAGGATCTGGTTTGCAACCTGGCGCATGCGATCGTCTACCGGAGTCTTTTGATAAAGCTCAATGTAACGACGAGCCGGCACATAATGAAGTGTTAGGTCCAGCTGAGGGATCTTCTGCTCGTATCGACGGTTCCCCCGCAAGACCAAACAACGCAACCGCGCCAGCCGTGCCCGTGCCGCCAGGGCCTTCAGACCAAACTCTCCCTGCCGAAAGTCGTTTGTCGACATGCAAACGACAGGACCGGGTTTGGACATATAACGAGCTGTATTCGTCGTAAACGCCGTCCCGACCGGCATAAAGACCACCAACGGGATCCCGGATTCCACCGCCCGATCCAACGCACCCCACACCGGCCCATGCCGATCCAAAAACACCATCAACATCCCATCCACCGCCCTTTGCTTCATCTCCCCCAACCATCGCACGAACTCCGGAACGGTATAGAGTGGTTCTTCCCGAACCAGTAAGTGGATCCCAAGGCGTTTCTCCGCTTCACGGGCTCGATGAAGATACTCCCGTCGGGCCCGTTCTCCATCAAAGATCTGCCCCGGCCACCAAAGCCCGTAGGGCCCTTTCCTTCGAAGAAAACACATCGCAATCTTTGGTTTGTAGCGGGAAGCCGGACCGTTCGGCTGGATCAAGCCCGGCGTAGGAGCCGCTTGGCTTTGCAAAACACCAGATCCCACTAAGGCAGATCCCATCGTCAAGCGCTCCAAAAACGCCCGCCGACTCAGCCCTTCACCACTTAGACGATGGTGATGGGACAAATGAAGGGGACATCGATGCTCTCTCTTGCTATTCATACCCCCAACTATACCCTTCCGACTCTCCGACGGCTCAAGAAAAAATTCACGACAAAAACCTCCCTTTCGAAGTAAACTATTCCTAAGGACGGAAACAACCGACGATGGCGAAACGATTTTCATCTCAATGGGAATTCGAAGACCTGTTCGCCTATGCCAAGGCGAAACAGGTATTCACCGTTTCGGAACTGACCGTTAAAATCCGAACCCTTCTTGAAGACCAGATCGGACGAGTCCGTGTCCTGGGCGAAATCAGTAACCTCCGCTGCCAAAACAGCGGCCACTGG
>CAZBKV010000493.1:0-2016 GCA_964492575.1 uncultured Verrucomicrobiota bacterium
GACAAGCTCTAAAAACAGACCGCCCTTCTCTTTCTTCCTCAACCCTCCTTGGAGGGCACCCTTCATTTTCCACTCGCCCCCCTTCACAGGCCCAGTCTCTGCAAAAGATCCGGCAGAGATTCCTCCCTTGCCTGAACCAAATCCTTCCGCGCATAAAGACTCAAATCATACTCCGTCACGACCCTGGTATAAAATTCATCCAACAAAGACTTCCATTCTTTCTCAGAACGCACTTCTCCCTCCTGTAACAAAATTACCCCCGGCTTTTTCTCGCGCACCATCTCAATTACTTTATGCCGGGTCAAACTCCCGCTCCAGAACCGCTTTTTAGGAAGCACCGCCAATTCAGGAATAGGAAGAATCCCTACATTGGCTAGATATGCATTGTTATACGCAAATCCCAAACGGACTTTCGGACGCAAATTTCGCAAAGCATCGATCAACTGACTCGAATCCCTCCTGGGCAACGCCCAAATCCTTAGCACTTCCCTCCAGGCACTCGGGACTTGAATCATCAAAAGACCGGCTACCAAACAAGCCCCCAGGAGCCACACCGCCTCTACCTTCCACCGAACCGTTCTGTTCCACTGCTGATAAACCCACTTCAACAGCTCGGCCATGATCCATCCACCCAACGCCGCAGTCCCTGCAGCAAGATGCAACATATAATAATCCCAGAACGGCCGCGTAATAAAAACATGAACCCCCAGAGGAACCAGCCACAAAGCCCCCGGCACAAGTGCCTCTTTCAACCTCCTATGCCGGGCCAGCCAAACAATGGCCACCGTTGCCGCCAATAAGGAAATCCAACAAGGCCAGATATGATCCCAACGAAAACGAAACCATTTCGTGCCATGAGCCCAAAGGTATTGCGTGCTCTTCCAATGAGTGGAAAGGAGATACTGATGGGTATGAGGTCCTAGAGAAAGACAGATTCCCGCTACTCCTCCCCAGGCTACCGTCCAGATCGCTACTCTTAGCAACGCCTCTCTGATCCCTCTTTTCCATTCCCTCCAATTGGAGATCGGCCATGTTTCGGGCTTTGCCACCAACACGGCCAAAATCCAGGCCGGAAAAGCCAGCACCGCAATCAGTTTGATCCCACAGGCTATCCCGGCAAGACTTCCCGCTACCACTCCCCGCCACATACTCCAACGTCGATGCGCTAAGACGGCCACTGCAAGCGTGGCAAAGGTCATGGTCGGCAGTTCGACCATCGTAGAAAAAGAGAGAAGAAAGAACAAAGGCCAGGTGACTAGACATAGAGCAATGAACAGGCCATGAAGAAAACCCTTTCCCTCCGGAGCAATTTGCAACGTCGCCCAAATCCAGAATAACGCAGCCAGTGCACTCAACGCCCGCGCTGCATTCCAATTCTCACCCCCCAGCTCCCAGATCCGGGAGATCACCATGGAATAAAGCCACGGCTGGTCTGTCCAACATCGATCTACCCAATGCGGGGCCTTAGCAAAAAGAACCGCCTTGGCCATTTCCATCCCTTCATCCCCGCCCAACTGGACATAATCCCGTTTCCATAAAACAACCCATCCCACGACCAGCAGAACCACCACGACCAAGGCCCCGAAGATCCCTTTCGCACATCTAAGCCGCATTCTCCACTCTCTCCTTCTGAACCCGCTCAATCCAAAGGATCCCAAGATTCGTCAGCAAAATCCAGATCAATAGCGCCCGCAACAATTCGTCCTCATGAATTCGAAGCAACGGGATCAATCCCTCTGCCCCTCCAAGACAAGGACAAGGCAGATGAGCCGGCCATACAAATACCCGATAAAAGAATAGGAGAAATGCCCACCATGCAGTGATAAGTAATCCTAATCGAGAAAACCTCCTTTGTAAAAGAAGAAGGATGAGAAACCCCTCTACCGCCACAGCTAACCATGTGGCCGTTCGCATCGAAAGACCCAGGAGAGGCTCCACTCCCCTGGGGTCAATCTGATGGGTAAAAAGTCCAATTACTTTCAAACCAGTTACAAGCCCTAATATCCCGGCTTCTAC
>CAZBKV010000494.1:0-2009 GCA_964492575.1 uncultured Verrucomicrobiota bacterium
GCTGGAATTCGGGAACATCCACCCGTTTGCTGACCGCCTGCGCGACGATTTCCTGTACAGTAAGTTGCTCGATCGCCATACCTTATTTTTTATCACCAAATCAACGGCTTTACCACCTCCCACGGTGGTTTTACAGGTCCACCGTGGTACCGTCTTCAAACTCCACCGTACCTGGCCTAGCGGAATCGTCCTCGGTCGGATGGATGCTAGGGATTCATCTTGCCCTTCGGATACAAAAACGCCTCATCCAAATCGATATCAACATGTCATCCTCCATCGCCATACTTTGGAATAGGCAGACGAACGGTTCTTCCCGAAATTTAGGGGAAAGGTGTAGGGTACGGTCGATGTCTTCTTAAAGGCGGAGGAATGTTCGCAGTAGCGCGATTTGATACGCATCAGATTGGCGAAGGCATATTTGCTTTTCTACCTTGGCGTCGACAACACATTACAAAGCCTCGCGAAAAATCGGTCTTCATTATCCATAGCAGCACCTTAGCATGGTATCTGTTAAATAATCGCCGACAAAAATGAGGGCAAGATATTTCCTTGTGTGACCGGGACTGAGGTCTGGGCGATAATCTTTATCCTAGAAGTTTCTGAAATTGCAGAAGAAGAGAGCAAATAAGAAAAATAAGCCCCATGCGAAAGTCCAGAAAAGGAATTGCGGTTGGGTTGGTTGCGGCTTGTGTGTGGGGCTGGATGTTTACGGCCGTGGTGGGATGGGCTGCAGGTCAAGTTTATCAGCCGAATTGGGAGTCGCTGGATCGGCGGCCGGTCCCCCAATGGTTTTTGGATGCCAAGTTCGGGATTTTCATCAACTGGGGGCTGTATTCAGTGCCGGGATGGGGTGTGCGCGGTCAATATGCCGAATGGTATTGGTACCGTATTCATAATCGTCGACCGGGGAATCCGTGGTGGGAATATCATAAACGGGTTTGGGGAGAGGATTTTCCGTATCCGAAATTTGCCGAGCTCTTTCGAGCCGAAAATTTTGATCCGGATTTTTGGGCGGATTTATTTGTGCGGTCCGGTGCCCGGTATGTCGTTTTTGACAGCAAACATCATGATGGATTTTGTCTGTGGCCAAGTCGGGAGGCTTCGCGGAATTGGGGTCGGCCCTGGAACTCGGTAGAGACCGGACCCCATCGAGATTTGGTTCGGGAAGTCGCCACGGCCGTTCGCCGTCGTGGCCTTCGTTTTGGAGTTTATTATTCCCTTTACGAGTGGTTCAATCCGCTGTGGCTCAAAGATCGGGCTCAGTATGTCCGGCAGCATATGATTCCCCAGTTTAAAGACCTGGTGCAGCACATTCGGCCGGCGATTGTGTGGGCAGACGGCGAATGGTCGTTGCGATCAGACCAGTGGCATAGTCCGGAACTTTTGGCCTGGTTGTATAATGAGTCTCCCTGTCGAGAATATGTGGTAGTAAATGATCGATGGGGGAAAGATTGTCGGCATCGGCATGGTGGATTTTATACCACCGAATATGGAACTGGGTTGCCAGGACCTACCCATGCCTGGGAAGAGAATCGCGGGATGGCTTACTCCTACGGTTGGAACCGGGCTGAGACAGTGGATGACTACCGGACAGCGCAAGAACTGATTTTGATGCTCTGTGACCTGGTCAGTCGTGGTGGGAACTTCTTGCTGAATGTAGGGCCGACCGGGGATGGTCGCATTCCGGTGATCATGCAGGAACGATTGATTCAGATCGGCCGTTGGCTTCAGATCAACGGCGAGGCGATTTACGGAACACGATTTGCCGGGCGGGCTTGCCAGTGGACTGCCGGCCCACGACCCAAACAGCAATTTAAGCAATTCCGAAGTCGATACCCGATTCTGGAACTCACCGGACAGGAACCGAAGAACGGTCATGCCGTCAAACAGGTTTTCTTTACCCGGAAAGGAACCACCCTTTTTGCCATGACGGCTGGTTGGCCGGGGCGGGAGTTGGTTTTGAAGGACCTGACCGTGCCGAAAGGAACGGTCATCCACCTGTTAGGGTT
>CAZBKV010000495.1:0-2003 GCA_964492575.1 uncultured Verrucomicrobiota bacterium
CTACAATAGAACCGGTACTTCGTTCGTCCAGGTAATAGGCAGAGGAACCATAGCCGCCTGTGTCAAAGACGTCATAGGCGACATTTCCCCGCAACACACAGTCCCGAGCTGCAAACATATAAATCGCTGCTCCGTCATGGAGAAATTGCATGCAATGGTGAAGAAGGTTGCTCACCACCAGATTCTGAACACCACCGTAGTTGATAGCTGAATATGGGGTGTAGGCTACCAGATTGAAGGCGACGAGGTTCTGTCGACCACCGCGATAAATACCGATTGCGCTGGGGAAGTAGATACCGATATGTTCGATCCGATTTCGTACGATACGGGTCTGGTTGCCTCCGACGTAGATCCCACCGGCACCGGTATAAAGAATTTGGTTGTCTTGGATCATCGACTGGCGAATTCCAGTCCGACCATTGATCGCATGTCCCGCTACGGCACGAATCTGGACATGGTCGATCTGGCAATGTTCCGCATATTCCATCTCGATAGCTCCCGGAAACCGCGCGGCAGCGAATCCACCGCTTTGAAAGGGGACATTGGTGCAGCGGATCTCGATTCCGCGGATCCGAATCTTGCGAACAGGCTGAGATCGAGTCCCACGAATCCAGATCACATGAAATCGGGTAGGGATCCAGGCATCTATCCGATCCATTCGTTCGCCTGGAAGCGGACGGTAGAGAATCCGGCCGTGGCGCCGATCATGCATCCACTGTCCAGGTCGAGTGAGTCCTTTCCGGACATTCCAGATCACATAATTCTGAACGCCGAATGCACCGGGTGGATGAGTCGGTAAAGGGTCCAGGATCAGAACATGATGGGTCCAATCGATGGAACGGATTCCCACAGTCGAGGAGTCCCACATGTGGTAGATGGTGATTTCGGCATTGAGGGGATCCAGCCAGGGCCCAAGATCTTCGGGACGGAAACGAAGATGGGTCAATTCCTCCTGGGTAGGACGCCGTTTCCAGCCGCCGCCTGTAGTGCTCATCCAAGGGACACGAAACGCGTTGCGGTGCTTTAGAGTTCCCTGGGCCGGATACCGGGCGCGGGGACGAATCTGTCCGTCCACCACCAAGAGCCGGATCCGATTCTGCATGTATCCTGAGGAAGTTGATCCTTTTCCTGCCGAAAACCGGGAAGGGACCGGAGCCTGCCACACGCCGGGCAAATCAGGACAAGGTTTCCAGTGGGTTAAAGGGACGCCGCCATACAAAATCGGCTTTTGTCCGGGCACCGGTTCGATCACCAGTCCGCTATCCTCAGGTCCCAGCACCAGCTCGACATCCTGATAGATCCCTCCAAACAAAAGCATCCGGCGTGGCTCTGTTTTCGGAGCCCGGCGTAAGATGTCTCGCGCGTGTTGAAGGGTTTGGACGGGACGATCACGGGTGCCTGGATTGTGATCAGATCCATCCGGGGCCACATAAACCGTCAGAGCCCATGAAGAAATAGAAAAAGCCCCCACCGCGAACAGAATCCTTATCTTTCGAAAAAGGAGATTCCCATTCTGTCGTGCCGACATTGTCTCTTTCCCTTTTAAATAGTTCTTCTCTGGGTTTCCAGGTCTCCAATTATCCTCTGACGGAAGCGTCTGGGATTGTATTCGGGGGAAGAGCGATGGAAAGAGGATGAAGCGACGGTGGCCAAGAGGAAAGGTTGATGTCATAAACCCATGTCGGTCTACTCTGAAAGGAGCGTGAGGTGGTGATTCGTCCGACGGGTGACGGCCTTCAGCAGTCGCTCTCCTCAGGGCAGGGTCGGGGGGCCAGGGAAGCCTCTTTATTTTTCGATTGTTTTTCTCCCTCAAAAAGGCATGCTTGTAAAAGCCATGCAAAAGAAGATTGAAATACTCAAAGGCTTTTTTCATGCGGTTCCCTGGATGATCGGCTTGACGCTGATCGTGGGAATCACCGGGCAAGCCGCCTCAGCCCCCGAGCTTCAAAAACTCTCTCGTTCGGTCTTATTGGACAAGATTCGTGGCGGTTGGGCCGGGCAGA
>CAZBKV010000496.1:0-2000 GCA_964492575.1 uncultured Verrucomicrobiota bacterium
TTCTTCGACCGATTCAAATTCTTCGGCGAATCGGATAAGTTGGGCTAGATCTTCCAAGCGTTCTTCGGCATTGGGGTAATGGGTCTTGGCAAAGTCGGCGTAGAATTCTTGGACCAGCTTATCGAGTAAGGTGCTGACTGATTCGGAGGAGTCGGCGGTCGATCCAATCCGGCCAAGTGCCTGGATGAGCCTTTCCCATTCGGGCTGGGCTTTGGACGGGAATCGGGGAAGCAGGCGGTTGGCACGATGGGCCGGAGGTTGTTTTTGGAGGTCAGGATGTTCCCGAAGCAACTGGAGCTGGGCTTGCCAGAGTTTGGTTGCCGTTTTGTCCCCTACACCGGGAAACCATTGAACGATCCGTTTAAATGCCACCTCGTCATAAGGGTTGATGATCCAGCGGAGTAGGGCGGCGACGTCTTTGATATGGGCTTGTTCGAGGAAGCGGTATCCGCTGGTGATGGTGAAGGGGATGCCGGCCTGGGTGAGGATCATTTGTAGTTCCAGGGCATGGAAATGAGAGCGGTAGAGGACGGCCATTTCATCCAGGCCGATCCCTTCGTTTTGCAATTCTTGGACGCGTTGGGCGATGAATCGGGCCTGGTCCTCGGCGGAAGGACAGACGATCAAGGCAGGTTGGGGTCCCTCGGTTCGGGCAGCTTGCAGGTGTTTGGAGAATTGGTAGGCGTTGCGGGCAATCACGGCGTTGGCGAGTCGAAGGATGGCCGGCGTGCTGCGGTAGTTGATTTCGATGCGATAGATCCGGGTTCCGGGATGGCGTTCAGGAAAGGTGAGGATGTTGCGATAGTTGGCCCCGCGCCAGGAATAGATGCTTTGGGCGTCATCGCCGACGGCCATGACCTGGTGGTGGTCTTGGACGAGAAGATCGACGATGCGGGCTTGGATCGGGTTGGTGTCCTGGTATTCGTCGACGAGGACATGCTGGAATCGGGTTCGCATCTGCTCGGAAACGTCCGGATGGTTTTCCAGCAGTTCCAGCCAGAAATGGAGCAGGTCGTCGAAGTCCACCAATTGAGCCTGGCGTTTCTTTTCCTGATAGGTCTCAGCCAGGGTTTCCAGGACTGGTAAGGCTTGCTGGAGTTTGTCGGGGTCGCGGAAGCGTTCTTCGATTACCTTTTTGAGGGGGACGCAGGTGTTTCGGGCAAAGGAGACCCATTCAGCCAGCACTTCCGGTTTGGGAAAGTAAAGCCGCTGGACGGCCCGAATCTCTTTGTCGTGTTCTTTGTAACATTCCTTCCAGAGATGGATCGAGTCGTCCCGATCCATGATCGTAAAGTCGGGTTGGAGTCCGACCTTGGAGGCATAAACCCGAAGGAGCCGATGGCCCATCGCATGGAAGGTCCCTCCCCACAGACTGCTGAGATCCCGACCAAGGAGGGCGTGGACTCGGTCCATCATCTCCCGAGCCGCCTTGTTGGTAAAGGTGAGGAGGAGGATCTGCTGCGGCGGGACCCCCTGATCGAGGAGATAGACGACGCGGTATGTGAGCGTGCGGGTCTTGCCGGTCCCGGCACCGGCCAGGACCAATGCCGGTCCAGGGGGTGAGGTCACAGCCTCCAACTGCTGTGGGTTCAGAGCCGCTTCGTATCGGATCGACCGGCCAGCTCGCTTCGGTGGTTGGATGAAATATTCGCGCGTCATCTATCCGCTAAGGATTCAAGCCTTTCCTTTCAGAGCCTGCAAAGGAAATCGAACGGAAAAAATTTCGGGCTTTGTCAAGAATGGCCGCAGAAAAGAATTCTACCAACCTATGATGGTCTCAGAATTGCAAGAGACGGGCTATTCTTCGGCGTCCGGATTGAAAGGGTTTTCATCAAGTTGGGGACAATCAACGCCCTTCCTTTTCGGAAGATAACGATTGAATTTTTATCGAAAAAATTGACAGAAATACCAGAATGAGAGTTAAGTATAAGAAGCCCAGCAAAGGAAAACGACTCCAAAGAGAAAAGATCGAAAGGAGGGACCAATGCGCAATTTAACTA
>CAZBKV010000497.1:0-1996 GCA_964492575.1 uncultured Verrucomicrobiota bacterium
ATTCCGAACTGTCCAAATCACTCGCTTTTTCCTCCAACGCTCGAAAGATCGGGAAGACCCCTCCATCCCCCGGAATTACAAACGGATGGTCCCCATCCAGTTTCAAGAGACGGTCCATTGTCTGGCGTATGTCCTGTTTCTATTAGGGAGGTTAAAGGGAGGGTTTGAAGCGGTGCTGTCGGAAGGAATTTGGGTTCAAGCCGAGGCCGAACCGTATGATCCTCCGAATCCTGAGCTGTATCCCTATGTTGTGGACGGGCGATGCATATATGTCTTGCGTCTGGGCCAAGTACAGATCGAGGGACAAACGGATTTTAAACGAGGTGCCCCTTGGACCAAGCGACGGATCATGGAGGGAATCGGCGACGGCCGTCCGTTTCAGATTGAAGCGGAATATCAAGAAGGACAAAAAGGTTGGAAACTGAACGGGGAACCTCAACCCTGGGATCCCAAGGCTGACACGTATCGAGCTATCCTCCGAACGTTGAGCGAGTGGAAAGAGACGGTGCCACGCGAAGAACTTCTTCAGGGAGTCTATCCCAATCCACGCCTGGCTTGGTGGACGTTTCAGCTTAGCGGGCTGCTATGGCGGAGCAGTTATGAAAACCGACCGATTGACATCCCTAACCTGGAGGTGTTACAAAGGTTTGATTCCGGGTTCGCCGCGGAAAAAGACCGTTTACCGCGGTATTCTTCTGTTTTGTCCAGGCGAACCCCAAAGCCGTGATGAACCAAGAAGAAACAACCCAAACCTTGCTTGCCGCTCTGGAACAGCAATATGGAGTGGATCCGGCTACGGCCCGGATCCTCTACGTACCGTACCGGATTTGTCCTCTGGGGGCTCACATTGATCATCAGCTAGGACCGGTCACCGCATTTGCCTTGGATCATGGGGTTTTTCTTGCATATGGGCCGAGGGAGGATCCTCTGATCCGGATGAGGAGCCAGGAGTTTCCCCATGAGGTCCAATTTGACCTTCGAATCCCCGGAGCTCCACAACCGGGGGATTGGGGAAATTATCTGCGCGGGGCTGTATGGGCTTTGCGAAGAGGGTTTTATTCATTGGAACGAGGAATTCAAGGGATTGTGACCGGACCATGGAGCGAGAGCGGTCTAGGTTCTTCTGCCGCCGTCAGTGTGGCTTATCTGCTGGCCCTGGAAGAGGCCAATCATTTGAGCCTTCGTCCGGAAGAGAACGTGGCGCTCACCCAGGCCATTGAAAATCGCTATCTGGGACTTCGAAACGGAATCCTAGATCAATCGGCGGTGTTGTTTTCCCATCGGCAGCATTTGACGCTCATCGATTGTGCCACTGGACGATATGAACGGATCCCTCCAGGGTCTTCCATGCCGCCATGGGCCATCCTTTTGGCCTTTTCTGGGGTCAAGCGGGCCCTGGTTCGAAGCGACTACAATCGCCGGGTGGAGGAATGTCAAGAAGCGGCCCGATGGTTGCTGAAAAGGATTGGTCGGACGGACGATCCCCCGTTGTTGAGCCGAGTGGATGCTGCCGAATTTGACCGTTTCAAAGACAAGCTTCCGAGCCGACTACGTCGTCGAGCCCAACATTATTTCTCGGAAGTTGAGCGAGTTCGGCAGGGGGTCAAGGCATGGGAAGCGGGGGACCTTGTCCAATTTGGTCGACTCATCACAGCTTCCGGTCAAAGCTCTATCCAAAACTACGAATGCGGAAGTCCGCCGTTGATGGATCTGTTTGAGATTCTTTCCCGATGCGAAGGGGTCTACGGAGCTCGATTCAGCGGGGCGGGATTTGGTGGATGTTGCTTGGCCCTGGTAGACCCGGACAAGGCTCCCCAAATCATCCATCAAACCCAACAAGCCTATGCCGCTCGTCATCCGGATTTAGCCTCGCAAGCCTTCTTTGCCATTTGCGGCTCAGACGACGCCGCCCGATTTGTCCAAAAACCGAGTTGAGGGAACCGAAGGGATTGAGGGGAAAACAGAACGGCCCCATGGTCGGTTCTTCTGAATATGT
>CAZBKV010000498.1:0-1994 GCA_964492575.1 uncultured Verrucomicrobiota bacterium
GGCCAGGATCATTCGGATCCGCTGGTTGGCCGAATTATACCGGTATTCATACCGGAACGGCAAGGCCGGAGCGGCCGGGCCCATGGGGACCGACTCGATGACCGTAAGTTGGTTGAGGTAGTCATAGGCCTTGCGCCCCTTTCTTTGTCATGTTCCGGGGTGATCTATCGAATCGGAGGAATGAAATGGGAGTGAGGTTTGCAGATGAAAGAAACCGAAAGGTGTTACCGTCTTTACTTCAATATCACTTTTAAGCCCTGATTCCAGATTCGAGCGTACCATTGGATCCAATCCTGGCCCTGGGGTGTCTTCTCCCACCGTTCCCACCACTCAGCCGTTGGCCGTTGGAACCAAACCTCTCGAACGAACCGTTCCTTCCCGACTTGCTGAATCACCCAGTGATAAAAGGCGGCCCAAACCATGGTGTGTCCCACCCGGTAGCCGTATCGTAACGCTTCTTTCCCACCGTTGTCTATCCATTGTCTCTTGGCCAACACTTCCTTCCAAAGATCGTCCCGTCCGCTTAGGCCGATCGCAAACAATGTCAAACCAACTCCCCGACGCCATGGAATCCATCGTTCTGATTCCCAGGTTTTCTGATCCAACCGTTGTACCAAAAACCGACGAGCTGGCTCGGACCGATCCGCCGTCAACCCCACCAGCTCTATCAACATCTTCCGGAAAGCGTGCCGAACTTCATACTCCGCTCTTTTTTCTTCATACAATTGAAACTGCTCTGTTATAGGCCTCTGTTGTTGCACTGCATCCACGAGAATTTCCCCCGCTTTTCCTCCTCCATAGAGGGCCAACCGGACTCCAAGGGCCCATTTTTCCGGACCATGCGGTAGTGCTCGAAATCGTTGAAAATCCTCTTCCGTAGGCGGCTCTTCTTTCAGAGTGGACAGCACCTTCTCTACGTAGGGGACTTTACTAGGAAAAGGATCTCCAATAGGCTCAAGATTTGGATTGAGCCATAAACCTTTCCATGTCTCGATTCGCCGCTTTCCTGAAAGCTGAGAGAGTGCGCCCCAGCTCACTACTACATGCCTCGATGAATCGATACACCAAATCCATAGCCGGCCTTGCGTGCGTTCTATCCGAAAAGCCTTCCCGTCGTATACGCATAGGGCATTGAGTGATCCCCACCGTGGAGACAAAAATCCCGCTCGAGGGGCCAATCGTATCGCTCTCACGCATTGTTCATCCTGCCAATGGAATAAGTCGAGCTCCTTCACTTGGCATGAATCCAGGCCGACTAGAAAGAAATAGATAGGACCAATGCCTCCTGTAGGAATAAGATATAACCAGTGGTAGCCTATATTGTCTTGAATCATGGAACCATATAACCAATCTCCCTTAACTTTCAACTGCCGTTCCCGGCCACGATATAAGTAAGCTATTGACACTTGCCCACCTGCTTCTCTTTTAACATGATAGGTTAGAGTGTGTGAAGCTCTCTGTTCTGCAATAATAGAAATCGGTTCTCGTAAAAAGGAGGGAAAATCTTTAAAGCTTCTCCAAATTTCTTGATGGGCTGGACCGTCTTTGTTTTGGGGAAAAACACCGCCTTGCAAAAGGCTGCACAAACCGGTCACAGCTATTACTGACACTATATTATAAACATTTCGTTTCATTAATACCCTCCTTTCACTTCATTTCTGCTTAGTTAGTCGGCCCAAGGTCAAGCGCTTCCAGGGTCTTCTGCGGGTCTTCTTCTTGAGGCGCCCAGAGCACACCCTGAGCTTCATAATATCTCGACCAAGCTCCAATTGCGATAGGCGTGTAGGCTGAAATGGTTTCTGTCCTAACCCCGTACGAGGGGTCATAGTAAACTGTGGAAATTGCAGGTCGTACTACAAAATGTTGAATAAATTTCTTCCTCTTCGGTGTTAACATATTTTGCCCAGGAAGGCCAGTAACAGTTTGATCGAAGTCGCTCTCGTAGTACCGATAGACTCCCGTAGTTGGGCTCGGCGGTCGATAGGTTTTAAGCG
>CAZBKV010000499.1:0-1988 GCA_964492575.1 uncultured Verrucomicrobiota bacterium
ATGCCTGGGCAGAGCTGTTTGAAAAGACTCTGCTGGCGAATGGAATTAGTTCACAAATAAAGGAACTTGCTGCCACACCTTCAGGTTATCCTTATACGCCTTTTATTGTTCGAAACGTACAACCAAAGTTCTATAAACAGCCAGATCCAATAACAGGTATGTATCGTTATTATATTGATGAGCTTAACTATAAGAATCTAATGGGCATTCCAGGGCAAAACATGGATACACCAAACGCTAAGAAGTTTGGCAGGCATTTCGTCGTCTGGACTGACCTTTCACGAACGTATTATGATCCTTCCTATGGTGTTTCTGCCCCGGATATATCAAGTTACACACCCAAAGCAATTGGTGCTTGGTCGAACCTGTATAATGATTACTTGTTCGCTTTGCAGGAGGAAGATCCGAATCGGGTATTGATAAAAAGAGAATATTGATAGAAAAGAGAAAGATGGTGTCCAGAGTGTCATTCCATCATGGAGAAGGAGGAATTATGAAGAGGATTATGTTGAACCGCAGCAGGCAGCGATGGATTGGTATGGTGATAGGTATGGTGTGGTCTGTGGTTTTTCTTCAGGCTGCACCTGACGATTCGTTGATTCTTTCGTTTTTGGAATTTCAAACAGTAACGGCAGGCCGGTTTCCAGAACCGGTTAACAAGGCATATGAGATCAAAGTTCGATACACTCAGGTCGATTTTAGAAAAAGTTGTGCCGATGTGTATAAAGATGGGAAACATATAGTTCGGTTAATGGGATGTTTGGGCTACTGCAGGGTAATAAGAGATAATCACGGAAAGGATTGGCTGTATTTTATCACACTGGTTCCACAAAAAATCCATCCATGGAATTACTTTTGCTTGTTCGATCTTTCTCAGATTCGAACCAACATAGTAAACACTTGGAAGTGGCAAGATGTATCTGGCCTGATTACAGGCAGATGGAAGCCGCTACCCGGGCCACTGGATTCATCGTATTTATGCCACGATGCATTGACTGGCCCATTCTGTAGCCCGGCTGTCCGGTTCATAAGGGAAAAGGACTCTTTATTTGTGTGGACAATGGAAAGCAGAGTTGGAAGTGGAGGCTTTGTTTCGCTCCACTGGGCCCGTCTACCTGCGACACATAAAACAGGGGCTCTGTTTCCTGTGTGGCATAATCTCTGTCTGAATCCGAACGGCGAGGTGTTGGGTGTTAAGCAGAATCAAGAGCGATACTTTTGTGAAACAGTCCTTTCTAAAGGATACGATTCGACACTCGCTTATTCAGAGCATATCCAGCGATTTCAATCTTTACCCCACGGACCTCAAAAGTGGGCGGAAGGGGTACAGCTGGCCCTAAGAGGAGGAAAGGAAGCCGAGCGGGTATTACGAAAGGCTTTTCTATTGAAGGGAGTAGGAGGTTATAAAATGGTTCCTTGTAAAGGCAAACGAGGATGGTATCTAGTAGGAGAGGATGGCATGCCGGTCCGTCAGAATGGCAAGATCAAAGTGTTTGATGGGCACCGTGAAGATCCTACTTTAGCTGAGTTTAGTTTGATCGGACTGCGGCAACGATTCCGGTTCATGTTGGTGGAGTTACTCGGTTTGACCGGGTGTGAAGATCCGCAGACACAGCAGTTTATTCGTAAGGGGCTTGATTTAGAAAATTGGAAAAATTTAAGCTATTTTTGTAACGAGGGTGAACAAGTAAAGCCGTCTCAGCGTATACAGTCAGGTATAGAAAGAGAATTAGCCGCTATGGCCTGTGTCGCTGCTGGATTAAGTGGGCGGGAAGATTTATGGCAGGAAATATTAGAACGGAAGCGCTGGGCAAATGAAGAGCTACCGGAGGCGTTAAAGGAGGCTTACCTGTACGGTCATGCGATGGTGATTGGGGCCTTTTATCGATGGGTGATTCAGCAGGTCGGGAAGGAACGGTTCGTTCGAGAGATCTGGTTCCAACGACCAACGGCTGAGTGGTGGGAACGGTGGGAGAAGACACCCCAGG
>CAZBKV010000500.1:0-925 GCA_964492575.1 uncultured Verrucomicrobiota bacterium
GCAATGTCCCGAGCGATGCCGCCGTGCTTCTGGCTCCGGAGCCACCGGACACGCACGAAGGCATCGTCCTGGCCGCCGGAGTGGCCCCGCGGTATTCGGACATTGACACGTATGCCATGGCTGCGGCGTCGATCGACATGGCCGTGCGGCGCAGCCTGGCCGTTGGGGCTCGATTGGATCATCTGGCCGGACTGGATAACTTCTGCTGGCCGGATCCAGTGGAAGGGCCGAAGACGCCGGACGGTGCCTACAAGCTGGCGCAACTGGTCCGGGCTAACCAGGCTTTGTATGACTACACCACGGCCTTCGGCGTTCCGTGTATCTCCGGCAAGGACAGCATGAAAAACGACAGCACGATCGGCGGTCGGAAGATCTCGATTCCGCCGACGTTGCTCTTCTCCACGATCGGCAAGATCGACGACGTCCGGCGGGCTGTCACTCTGGAGCTGCAACGTCCCGGCGACTTCGTGTACGTGGTCGGTTCCACCGGGGCCGACCTGGGCGGCAGCGAGTTCTATGCGATGCTGGGTGCCTTAGGGAATCAAGTGCCTACTGTGGATGCCGCGGCTGTGCTGGAGATCTATCGTCGGATCGAGCAAGCTGTGTGGGAAGGCTTATGCCGGGCGTTGCATGCCCCGGCGTTGGGTGGTCTCGGCGTCGGATGGGCCAAGATGTGCATTGCCGGATGGCTCGGTATGCAAGTGGATCTGACCCGCGTTCCGTTGCGGGAACCGGTTCCGACGTTGCAGCAGCTTCTCTTTTCCGAGTCGACCGGTCGGTTCATTGCGGTAATTCCGCCGGAGAGGGCGGATCGGTTTGAAGCGGTGCTAGCCGGTGTGCCGTTTGCGCGCGTGGGAGAGGTTTTGGACCGGCCGCGACTGATCTTCCAGCAAGAAGGACGGCCGATTGCAGAATGGGATTTGGA
>CAZBKV010000500.1:935-1988 GCA_964492575.1 uncultured Verrucomicrobiota bacterium
TTATAGAACCATGGGAAACAGACGCGTCAAAGCTTTGATCATCACCGGCTTCGGCTTGAATTGCGAGCGGGAGACGGCCCTGGCCTTTGAATGGGCGGGGGCTCAGGCCGAGAAGATTCATCTGAACGACCTGCTCGACGGCCGGCGGTGTTTGTCGGAGTTTCATATTTTGGCGTTTATCGGGGGGTTTTCGTTCGGGGATCATATCGGTGCCGGGACGGTGTTTGCGAATCGGTTGCGGTTCCGGATGCGGAAGGAGCTGGAGGCCTTTGTGCGGGACGGCCGGCTGGTCCTCGGGATCTGCAACGGCTTTCAGACCATGGCCCGGTTAGGACTGGTTCCTGCGTTAGAGGATCGGTTGTTCGAACCTCAGGTGGCCTTGGCTGCCAATGAACATGGGGTTTTTCGGGATGCGTGGGTGGAACTACGTGCAGAGCCGAATTGTCCATGCATCTTCACAAAGGGAATGGATCGAATCTCGCTCCCGATACGGCATGGGGAAGGTCGGTTTGTGGCGCGGGATCCGGAGACGCTTCGGAAGATTGAAGAGGCGGGTCTTGTAGCGCTGCGTTATGTGGATCCGGGGACCGGCGAACCGACCCAGCAGTTCCCTCATAATCCGAATGGTTCCTGGAACGCGATTGCCGGGGTATGTGATCCGACTGGGCGGTTATTCGGTTTGATGCCTCATCCAGAGGCCTATATCTTGCCGTGGCATCATCCCCAGTGGCGGCGGCAGAAGACCGAAGGCCGCCTTCCTTCCGAAGGCCTTGGCCTGCAAATCTTCCGCAACGCCGTCCGGTTCGCGGAGGAAAATTTGGTTGGATAAATGGATTAAGCCATCCATCAAACTTCTGCCCTTCAAAGGGACCAAGGAAGGAAAGCAAAAAGAGAGCGGTCTGTGCCCAGGCTCTGCAACAAAAATTTCTAAGATCCCTCAATTTATTCCACTTCTTTTCTTCTGCTTTTAAGAGATCCATAAATTTTTCAAAGAGATTTTCCTTTCGGTGGTTATAGCGAAATTCCAGTTCTTTCAAGTAGTAGGGGAAGGTT
>CAZBKV010000501.1:0-1985 GCA_964492575.1 uncultured Verrucomicrobiota bacterium
TAGCTATGCTTGCCCTTATGTAGAGCTGAAATTTGTGGATTACACTCGAGATCCGGGGCAGGCCGAGTGGATCGCGGCAAAGTATATGTTACCCCGATCGGATACAGATTTGGTCATTTTTGATTATAAAGGACGGCACCGAATCGTCCGTTCAACAGAGTTGAGTGATTATAATATTAACGAATGGTTGAGCGGCAAAGAAACCGAAATCCGGCGCATTAGTTTTAAAGGAGAGCTTCTTTTTACTTCGGCAATCGCCGGACTTCTGCAAGCCAAACGGCCGATCGTTTACTTTCTCCAGGGACACGGGGAGCACGATCCAGAAAGTACGGAACGGACCATGGGATATTCTCGGTTTGCCAAATTGTTGGCCAATAAAAATGTCGAAGTTCGAAAGCTTTCCCTTTCGGGAGGGAAGAAGGTTCCTTCCGACTGTTCGCTTTTGATTATTGCCGGACCTAAGGCAGCCCTGACCGAGGTCGAGCTGCAACACATTGATGAATATTTCCGGAACGGAGGTCGAGGTCTTATATTGCTTAGTTTCTATCAAGCAGGACGAAAAGAAACAGGGTTGGAAGGACTTCTTCGCCGTTACCATGTGGCTGTGGGAGACAATTACGTGCTGGATCCTCCCAATTCCATCCGCGGAAATGATTTGGTCATCACGAATTTCTTTCCTCATCCGATTATGAATCCTTTGCGGGGGCGGTCTCTTTACATGGTCTTAGCTCGATCGGTAGAGCCGATCCGGCGGCCTCGGATGACCGGGGATGAACCGAAGGTCCAAGTCCTCTTCGCCAGTTCGGTCCACGGCATGACCGCAAGCCGATTTACCAAGGAAGGGGCCCCGGTGCCGGATCCGGCGGTGGATCGGCGTGGGGTGATCCCTCTTGCCGTAGCCGTCCAGCAAGGCCAGATGCCCGGTGTTGGTGCAGATCATACAGCGATGCGATTGGTCGTTGTTGGGGAATCGATCTTTTTAGGAGATGAGACTATTGTGAAACTTTCGAATTGGGAATTTGCCAGTTCGGCCGTCAATTGGCTCTTAGAGCAGCCTTCCTTTTTGGCAACTATTGCCCCAAAACCGATCAAAGAATATCGGATCGACCTGACCCGAAGCCAGCTTCGGAAAATCGCTTGGATTTTGTTGGGAGGAATCCCTGGGGTGATTTTGGTCTTTGGTGTGTTTGTGTGGTGGTGGCGGCATGAATAGATAGGCGACTATGAACTTACGAAGCACAAAATTTCTTGTCTTTCTGGCTCTGGCGCTCGGGGCGTTCATTTATTTCTACGAGCGCAATCTTCAAAGTACCACCGAACGACAAGATGTGGAACAACGGGCTTTCCCAGCGCTGCGATCGGAGCTGATTCGGACCGTGGAGGTCTATCGCCTGACCAACCGCGTCCTTCGCGTGGTGCGTCAGGGACAACGATGGGTGGAAACCGAGCCGGTTCGTTTTCCCGCCGATTCGGATCAGGTAGAAGGATACCTAACCCGATTAGGAACTGTCCATTTCCAAACCTGGATTTCAGCGGATCAGGTTACTCGGCAAACCAATGGATTAGCGGCTTTTGGACTGCGTCCACCGAAGGCAAGGGTTGTCTTAATCGGGACCGATGGACGACACGAGATTCGTTTTGGATCTCCTACTGCCGTAGGTAACTTGCTTTATTTCCAGGTTTTGGGAATGGATCGGGTATTGACGGTGCCGACCTCTATATTGGAAGCCCTGCCTTCCAGTCCCGATGGATGGCGAGACCGAGCCTTATTGGCCGGTGTGCCTGAGGGAATCGACCGAATCGTCCTTCTTCCCCTGACCAACGGGGTCGAATTGGTCCGGAATCCCGATGGTTCCTGGCACATGAAACGTCCCCTTGAGCTCCCGGCCCATACCCAGAAGATCGAGTTCCTTTTGCAACAACTTCGAATGACTCGAATCGCTCAGTTTGTAGACGATACCCCCGAAGGTCGACTCGATTTATAC
>CAZBKV010000502.1:0-1982 GCA_964492575.1 uncultured Verrucomicrobiota bacterium
GCTTCTTCGATCCGCTGGACGAAGTGGACTTTCATGGCTTTTCGGACCTCGGCCGGGACTTCTTCCCAGTCGTTTCGATTCGCTTCGGGGAGGATGACTTCCCGGATGGAGGCGCGATGGGCTGCCAGGACTTTTTCCTTAATTCCGCCGACGGGGAGGACGCGGCCGCGAAGGCTGATCTCACCGGTCATGGCTAGATCGGAGCGGGCTAACCGGCCGCTGAACAGGGAAGCCAGGGCGACCAGGATAGTGAGTCCGGCGCTGGGGCCGTCCTTGGGTGTAGCACCAGCCGGTACATGGATATGGATATCCCATTCGTCGAAAGAACCGATTTCAACGCCGAAGTCCGGTCCCTGGCTTCGCAGGTAACTCAAGGCTGCCTGGGCGCTTTCTTTCATCACGTCGCCCAGGGAACCGGTAAGGGTAAGTCGTCCTTTGCCCGGCATGCGCGTGGCTTCGATGAACAAGATCTCGCCGCCGACGGGGGTCCAGGCCAGGCCGATGGCGATTCCGGACTCGGTGATTTTTTCCCGTTTTTCCCGCTGGAACTTCGGGGGACCGAGCAGGTTGGGAAGATCGTCGGCTTTGATTTGGAACGGCAAGCGTTGGACCTCGCCACTGACGATGCGGCGGGCGGCTTTACGGATAAGGGAGGCGATTTCGCGGACCAACTGCCGCACGCCGGCTTCGCGGGTGTATTCCTGAATCAAGCGGTTGAGGGCTGAGTCGTAGATCCGCACGCGTTTTTTGTCCAGACCGTGTTCCTGGAGCTGGCGAGGGATGAGATGACGTTTTGCGATCTGCAATTTTTCGCCGGCCGTGTAGCTGGGGATTTCGATGACTTCGAGCCGATCACGCAGAGCCGGGTGAATGGGATCCAGCCAGTTGGCCGTTCCGATAAAGAGGATCCGGGACAGGTCGAACGGAATGTCCAGGTAGTGATCCACGAAGGAGTGGTTTTGTTCGGGATCCAGGACTTCGAGCAAGGCGGACGCCGGATCACCGTGGGGACCACTCTGGATCTTGTCCAACTCGTCCAGCAGGAACACCGGATTGTTGCTTCCGACGCGTCGCAGGCCCTGGATGATCCGACCGGGCATGGATCCGACGTAGGTTCGGCGGAATCCCCGAATCTCAGACTCATCGTGGACGCCGCCGAGGGAGATGCGGAGGAACTTTCGTCCTAACGCCTCGGCAACGCTTTTGCCAAGGGAGGTTTTCCCCACGCCTGGAGGGCCGACAAGACAAAGGATGGGTCCACGGACGTCTTTCTTGATCTGCAGCACGGCCAGGAATTCCAGGAGCCGTTCTTTGACCTTTTCCAGGCCGTAATGGTGTTTGTTGAGGACTTTTTCGGCTTCGTGGATGTCGAGTCGGTCTTCGGTGCTCTGGTTCCAGGGCAGGCTCAGGATCCAGTCGAGGTAGTTTCGGGAAACGGTGTATTCCGGAGAGGCTGGATTGATCTGGTGGAGTCGTTCCCATTCGTGCATTGCGGCTTTATGGGCCTCTTCCGGCAATCCGGCGGCTTCGATTTTTTCTTTGAGTTCATCGAGTTCCTTGTCCAGCTCGGCCTCACCCAGCTCGCGGCGGATGGCCTTGAGTTGTTCGCGGAGGAAGAATTCGCGTTGGGATTTGGAGAGTGAGGAAGTAGCTTCTTCCCGGATCTTACTACCAAGCTGTAGGACCTCGATCTCACGGGACAGCAGTTTGAGAAGCAGGCGTAGGCGCTCTTTGACATCGACCGTTTCGAGGAGCTGTTGGCGTTCTTCCAGGCCGAGGTGGACATTGGCGGCGATCAGATCGGCCAGTCTGCCGGGGTGTTCTGTGTTGAGGACGGCGACCCGGAGCTGTTCGTTTACGGCCGGGGAAAGCTGGGCAATCTCCTGGAAACGATCGCGGACATTTCGGACCAGGGCTTCCAGTTCGATCGACGGTTCCAGTTTCTCCAGCAACACGCCGCATCGGGCGCGGAGGTAGGGGAC
>CAZBKV010000503.1:0-649 GCA_964492575.1 uncultured Verrucomicrobiota bacterium
GACTTGGTCTATGCGACACGGGATCCGGAACGCTATCGTCTCCCGTTACGAAACTACATTGAACTGGGAGCCTCGCCACGGGCGACGATCGGCCTGGTTCTCTGTGCCCGAGCCCGGGCCTTCCTGCAAGGCCGAGGCTATGTGACGCCCGAGGACGTAAAAGCCGTCGCGCCGGATGTCTTACGGCATCGAATCATCGTGACGTATGAAGCGGAGGCGGAGGAGAAGAACTCCGATTGGATTATCGACCGGATCTTGAACGAACTGCCGGTCCCGTAAGCCCGAAAAGAGCGGTGAGGCCGACGCGGCAGCAAAGACCGTCAGGGCAGCATGATCCCGCCAGAGATTCTCAAAAAGATTCGCCTGATTGAGCTACGGACCCGTCGACTCGTTCGAGAGATCGTCGGAGGACGCTACCAGAGTGCCTTCAAAGGGCACGGATTGAATTTCGAAGAGGTTCGGGAATATCAACCTGGAGATGAAGTGCGGGCGATCGATTGGAATGTTACGGCCCGGATGTATCATCCCTATGTCAAGAAGTTTGCCGAGGAACGAGAGCTGACCATGGTGTTGCTGGTAGACCTGAGCGGCTCGGGCTTGTTCGGGTCTACCCAGCGGACCAAACGGGAATTGGCCGCAGAGATCGCCT
>CAZBKV010000503.1:659-1982 GCA_964492575.1 uncultured Verrucomicrobiota bacterium
AACCGACGTAACCGGGGCCTTAGAGTTTGTGTGTCGGACCTTGCATCGGCGTTCTATCCTGGTGTTGTTGACGGATCTGTTGGGACAGACCAATCCGCGTCGACGCGACATCGAAGCCCATCTGCGGCGGCATGCGGTGATGTCGCAGACCTTGCTACAAACCCCGCTTTCGGCCCTACGGGAAGTGCATCATCGGCACGATGTGGTGACGATTCAGTTGGTGGATCGCTACGAGTTGGAGTTGCCGGCCCTAGGTCGATTGGTGCTCAAAGATGCCGAGACGGGGGAGGTCATGGAAGTGAATACCAACGATCCTCGCCGGCGGGCCTATTTCGCCCAACGCCAGGAACGGGCTCAGGCCGAGCTCCGAGGCCTGTTCCAGGCCGGAGGGATCGACCTGATTCAAGTTCGGACGGACGAGGATTACGTCAAACCTCTGGCCCAGTTTTTCAAAATGCGGGAACGCCGGAGGCGCCATGGTTAACCGGGTTTTCCAACAAGAGCTCGCCCACGCCTCCATGGGTCGGAAAAGGGGCGAAAGGATTCGTCGTAGGAAAGGTTTCAGGCTTCTTTCGTCCCAGACTTGGAGGGAATGGATGGGGATAGGACTCTTCGTCCTAGGGGTGTGTCTCTTGGGAGTGAGCGGTCAAGGGGATGAAAACGGAGCGCCTACGGCCCGGCCGGCGACTTCGACAAATGCCCCGGCCGAGGGATTACGTCCGATTAAACCGCCGATCCCGTTACGCCAACCCTGGATGGGTTGGCGGTGGCTGGTGGCTGGACTGTTTACCCTGGGCAGTATCGCGGCGTTGGCGTACCTCCTTCGCAGTGCAAAGAAACCTCAGGTCCCCGATGAGATCAAAATCCAAGCTGTGGCCGGCCCTCCCCATCTTGTCGCTTTACGACAATTAGACGAAGCTCGTGCGTTTTTGGATCATCCGTACCGGTTCTGCATCATTCTTAGCGATGCTCTACGGGAGTATCTGGAGCGGGAGTTTGGAATCCCAGCTCGGGCGGCTTCTACGGAGGAGTTGATTGCGGAGTTTGCGCAAAGGAATCCTCTCCTTGATTCTTATCAAAAGCAGGTAATTGAAATCCTGCAGGCCTGTGATTTAGTAAAATTTGCCCGTGCGGAAATGCCTAAGGATCGTTTGCAACAGTTGCATCGCCAGGCCGTAGATCTGGTGCGGGAGACCCATGCCTGGGCTGGACAACGAGGATCAAGTGCACAACGGGAACGAATGGGAGAGAAAGAAACCTCTGCTCACTCCCATTTTGTGGTCGGAAAGGAAAAAGATTAAAAGACATGATCCATTTTGCGAG
>CAZBKV010000504.1:0-1978 GCA_964492575.1 uncultured Verrucomicrobiota bacterium
CTCATCGAACAACTCGATCGCCAAACTCCACCCGATCTCCAAAAGATCCATATCATCCCCCTCAAAAACGCCGATGCCGTCAGCGTCGCCACAGCGATCCAACAACTCCTCAATCAACAAGCCGGACTGCGCGGACGCCGCTACTTCCGTGCCGGTGGCTCCGGACGCCAGGCCCTCGTCATCGGCGATCCCCGAACCAATAGCCTCCTGGTCAGCGGTCCGGCCGATTCCGTCGAGCTGGTCAAACAACTCGCCACCCAACTCGACCAGGCCACCCCGGTCTTCCTTAGCCAGCTCCGGATCATCCCTCTCCAATACGCCGATGCCCAGTCTCTGGCGCAAAACCTGTCCCGTCTCTTCACCCAACGCTACCAGGCCCTTCGCCGAGCCAATGTCCAACGCACCGCTCCGGTCATCCTCGCCGACACCCGAAATAACGCCCTCCTAGTAGCCGCCACTCCCGAAGACAGCAAAATCATCGACAAACTCGTCCAAGAACTCGACCGTGAGCCACAATACCCCACCCATCAAATTCAGGTGGTCGGGCTCCAGTACAACGACGCAACTCGAATCGCCCCGGTCCTACGCTCCCTCTTTGCCGCCCGACTCAAAGCTATGACCCCACCCGGCCAACGACCTTCCCCTTCCGAATCCGTCGATATCCAGGCCGATCCGGTCAGTAACGCCCTCATCCTCTCCGCCAACCCCACCAATATGAAAATTCTTCATGACCTAATTCAAAAACTCGATACCCAACCCACCGTGCCGGAAGGGATGCTCCGCCTCTTTACCCTCAAACACGCCGACGTCCAGCGCGTCGCTTCCATGCTCCAAGACCTGGTTCGCCAAGGAATCTATCGTCCCGGTCCGGCCGGAGGGATGCGGTTCGGCCGCTTTGGAGTCGGTGGACGCAATGCCCTCGCCGTCACCGCTGACCTCCCCTCCAACACCCTCATCGTCTCCGCCAGCCCGGAAAACATGGCCCTTGTCGAGGAACTCATCCAAAAACTCGATACCCCCGAATTCACAGAAACCACCAACATCAAAATCTATTCCCTCCAACACGCCCGCGCCTCCCAGGTCGCCACCGTCATTACTCGATTCCTCCAAGCTCGACGAACCACGCGCGGCGGTCGTATCGGTCCGCAGCCAAGCTTTGGCGCCACCGTGACCGCCGATGACCGCGCCAATGTCATCATCGTCACCGGAACCAAAGAAGACTTCGCCGCCGTCGAACGAATCCTCGAGAAACTCGACGTCGCCCAAGCCGTTTCCAAGGTCGTCTTTCGTGTCTTCCCGCTTAAACGGGCTACCGCCACCAAACTCCAAAGCACCCTCCAACGCCTCTTCGCCAATCGCCCGCCGCCAGGCCCCGGCCAAACCCTCACCCCGGTCACTATCCTTGCCGATGCCTGGGCCAATGCCTTAATCATCGGCGGCTCCGAAGATGACCTCAAACTCGCCGAAGACCTGATCCATCAATTGGATAACCCTACCCCCAACACCCAAGCCCAGGTCGAGGTCATCCCCTTGGCCAAGGCCAATGCCCATCAGGTGGCCCAAACCTTGCAAACCCTCTACCGAAGCGCCGGGGCCGCCGCCGGAACCGTCCCGGTCGCCATCAACGTCGATGACCGTCTCAACGCCATTATCGTCTCCGCCGGACAGGAAGACATCGACCGAATCCGCCAGCTCGTCAAAAAACTCGACACCGGCCAGGTTGCTAAGGTAGTCGAAATCCGAGTCATTCAACTCCAATACGCCCGGGCCCAAGAACTGGCCAATATCCTCAACGATGTCCTCAATCGGAACCCCACCACCCTAGGCCAAGAAAATCCCAACCGCCAGGCTCTCCTTCAATTCATCGCCTCCCAAGAAGGCGGGAAAGCCCTGATCGCTTCTGCTCTGAAAGAAGGAATCCTCATCGTCCCCGATCCACGTACCAATTCCCTGATCGTCTCCGCACCGGCCGAATACC
>CAZBKV010000505.1:0-1952 GCA_964492575.1 uncultured Verrucomicrobiota bacterium
GCATACGTTTCCGGGACATCACCAGGTTGCATGGGAAGAAGGTTCTTTTCGGCTTTTCGGCCAAGGGCGTTTTCAAGGACTTCGATCAAATAAAGAAGCTCCACCGGTCGGTTATTTCCAATGTTATAAACCCGGTAAGGGGCCTTGCTGGTTCCTGGATCAGGATGATCCCCGGACCAATTGGGGTTCGGTTGCGGGATCCGGTGAGCTACACGGATCACGCCTTCTACGACGTCGTCGATGTAAGTAAAATCGCGTTTCATTCGACCATAGTTGTAGACATCGATCGGTCGTCCTTCCAGGATCCGTTTTGTAAAAATAAATATCGCCATATCGGGTCGCCCCCAGGGACCATATACGGTAAAAAATCGAAGGCCGGTTGTGGGCAATCCGTAAAGATGGCTGTAGGTATGGGCCATTAGTTCATTGGCTTTTTTGGTAGCCGCATAAAGGCTGACCGGGTGATCGACATTATGGTGGACCGAAAAAGGCATTTTCGTATTCGCGCCGTAGACGGAACTGGAAGAGGCGTAGACTAAGTGTTCCACCTCTTGATGCCGACAGCCTTCGAGAATGTTCATAAAGCCTACGAGATTACTGTCGACATAAGCATGAGGATTCTTTAGAGAATATCGAACCCCCGCCTGGGCAGCTAGGTGGATGACTCGCTGGGGTTTTACGGTTTGGAAGAGCTCAGCCGTCCCCTCTCGATCCGCTAAATCCATGCGAATAAACCGATATCCTGGCCGCCCTTCCAATTGGGCGAGTCGTGCTTCTTTCAGTTGAACGTCATAGTAATCATTGACATTGTCTATGCCAATAACTTCTTCTCCTTGCTCCAACAACCGTCGAGCTACGTGGAACCCAATGAACCCTGCTACACCCGTAACCAGGAATCGCATTGATCGAATCTCCTTTCTTTTTCTAAAGGCTTAAGATGAGGATTAAGAGTTTATATCAACTTCTGGGTTTTCTGTGTTATAGAACGGTCACCAAATGGGATGTTTTCCATCCCCATCAAGGTCTATCTCCAAACAGTTCCGTAAGGAACTCCTGATATTTCCGATCCAAAGACATGGCCACCTCTTTTAAGATATGGCTCAGGGTTCCAATCCGCAGCGGCTTGTGTTTAGGGATAGTGATCCGATGCTCCGCCCCTTAATAGAAGAAACCAGGCGCATATGGCTACCTGATTGGCGCACCACCTTATAGCCGTAGCGGGATAAAAGCCGGGCAAGTTCTTCACCGCCAAGGTCACGGGGTAACTTCATGCGGGAATGACTTCCTCCCTCACGAGATGCAGGCGGATTATTGCGGGACGCTCTTCTTCATCAAAGTGGCAATGAACAGCATTGCGGATACGGTCTTTCAGCTCTTCTAAAGTATCCGCTTCGGTGAAGATAGCGTATCCTAAAGCCTGGGCTTCATAGCCGCCTTCAGGCGACTCCTCCACCAGAAAGATGACTTCGTTGGGTTTCTTTTTCATACTTTTGCTTCTCCAATGTTCCTGATAGGCAACACGTTCTTGATAACTGAAAAAAGTCCTATCTTTCGTATGGACAAATTTTCGCACACTTCTAGGAGATCTTGAAGAAACAAACGCCAACTACGCGACATCGATTTTTTCCTTTAGCACTATATCGCGCGCCCAGGGTTTCAGCGCATTCCTCATTACCAAATCCCCTTTCCTACCCAGCAAATCCTCTAGGTAAAACTTCAGGGCCATATAGCCGTTAAAACCAGGTGAGGATTCAAATTCTACCAAAAGGTCCACATCACTATCCGGTCCCATTTCACCTCGCGCCACGGAACCGAAGACCGCAAGGCTCTTCACCCCAAACCGTTGCCGGAGTTTGTCTCGATGTTCACACAGAAGCTGGATGATCTCTGTGTTCTTCATAGATCATTCTCATCCACTTGTACCTTTCTTCACCTCCAGGATATGACATAAT
>CAZBKV010000506.1:0-1948 GCA_964492575.1 uncultured Verrucomicrobiota bacterium
GCACAAACGGATCCAGCTCTCCATCCATCACCGCCTGCACATTCCCGGTCTGGTACCCGGTCCGCAGATCCTTCACCATCCGATACGGCTGAAACACATAACTCCGAATCTGATTCCCCCAGGAGATGCTCCCTTTTTCCCCATAAAACCGCTCCATCTCCGCCCGTTTCTGGTCCTCCCGCAAGGCGTGCAACTTGGAGATCAAAAGTTTCATCGCCGTCGCACGGTTCTGATGCTGGGACCGTTCGTTTTGACTCGTCACCACAATCCCCGTCGGTAAATGCGTGATCCGGACCGCCGTCTCTACCTTGTTCACATTCTGTCCACCCCGGCCACTGGCCCGGAACGTATCGATTCGAATCTCGTTCGGCGAAATCTTAATCTCTTCGTCGTCCTCGATCTCCGGAATCACATCCACCGAGGCAAAACTCGTATGCCGCCGCCCCGCTGCGTCAAACGGAGAAATCCGAACCAACCGGTGCACGCCCCGCTCCGCTTTGCAATACCCGTAGGCGTTCTCCCCCTCGATCAACATCGTAATGCTCTTGATCCCCGCTACCTCTCCCGGGAGCAGATCCGTCACCGTCACCCGCCAACCTTTTCGTTCGGCCCATCGTTGATACATCCGGGCCAACATCGCCACCCAGTCACACGACTCGGTCCCCCCGGCCCCGGCGTTAATGCTCATGATGCAATTGCGGTGATCGTGCTCGCCGCTGAGGAGAAGTTCAATCTCCAGCTCCTCCAACCGGTCGAGGAACCGGCGGACATCCCGCTCCAACTCCGGCACCATTTCCGCCTGCTCCTCCGCGGAGGCAGACTCCAACAACTCCAGCATAGCCTGCAAATCGGCAAGCTGGTTTTCCGTCTCTTGCAGGGGTTCTAACTTTTTGCGAATCGAGGCGGCCTCGTTGAGGATCTTCTGCGCGCGGGCCTGATCGTTCCAAAACCCTTCCTGGGCCATCGCCGCCTCAAGTTCCTTCAATCGAGAACGCAGCTTGGCCAGGTCAAAGAAACCCCCTTAAGTTTTCGAGTTTCTCCTGCGCCGCTTCGAGTTGTGATCGGATCTCTTCGATCGTCATAGGCCTGGGAAATATACCGTGCCTCTTCCCGTTTGTGTAGTTCCTCTCTGCCGATTTTTCAGCCTTCCCCGAAGCCAACGTCTTCTGATCTCATTGACAGGCCCGATAAGAATCTCTAGTTTTGTTCTAGACAAACAAACGACAAAGCCAACCATGCCAACCATTGGAGCCCATGAAGCAAAGATAAAATTCTCCCAGCTCTTAAGACGCGTAGCTCAGGGAGAAACGTTTATTATTACCAAACACGGCACCTCAGTTGCCGTGCTGGCCCCTATCTCTCCTTCTCGCCCTCAAGACGTAAGAAAAACAATCGCCGCCATCCGAGAATTCCGCAAAGGAAAACGACTGGGTAATCTCAATCTAAAAGACCTCATCACCGAAGGACGCATGTAAGATGCATCCAACCTTCGTTCTCGACGCCTCTGTAGCCTTAGCGTGGGGATTCGAAGACGAAACAACTCCCTATACCGAACGAGTTTTAGATGCACTTGCCGAGGGAATCGCTATAGTTCCTACCCTGTGGCCATTAGAAGTTACTAACGCTCTTTTAACAGCAAAACGCCGTGGCCGGATCAAGTACGCTAGTGTAATCCAGTTTCTATCATTTCTCCAGATGCTCCCTATATCAGTAGAGCCATCAGAGCAAGAGAACTCATTACAATTAATGGAAGAAAGGTTTGCCCTGGCGTATGAACAAGGCCTGTCAGTTTATGATGCTACCTATTTGCATCTAGCTATGCGTCGAGGACTGCCCTTAGCGACGTTGGATCATGCATTGAAGCAAGCGGCGAAACGATGTGGAGTGGAGATATTTCAGCCATAAGCCTGTCGTAAATCTCAATCCTTATGTCTGACTGTCTTCGCAA
>CAZBKV010000507.1:0-853 GCA_964492575.1 uncultured Verrucomicrobiota bacterium
CCCTACGGCCACATAATATCCGCCCGGACCATAAGTATTCACAAAAGGCTTTTCTAGATTCTCCCCGTTTGGATCTAATTGAGTGATTTGTCCATAAGGATATACAAGATAAAATCGGTCCTTAACCCTAGAATAAAGAACAGTCTGAGGAATTCCCAACAGAGGAATCGGAGGAAGCATGGTTCGGTTCCGAAGATCATAGCGATAGAAAATCTGAGCTTCTTTATTCCAAAGAATCAATAAATTGTTCCGAGTCACATAGGCCTCATCGATCTGTCCTTCTTTCGGATAGGATACAAGAGAAGGACGGAGAGGTGGAATCTCGTCCAGATCCACCCATTTCACTTCGATTCCCTGCAGATTTTCTTTGGAAGGATAAAAAACGACACAACGGTTAGTAGAAACAACCTGGATCGAAAGAATCCGATCCGGCAGGGTCAGACGGCCATGCGGGAGATAATCGGTTCCAAAAAGAGTCAAATCTTGCCCCACCGCACCCACAATTCTTCCATTTGGCAAAAACGCTGCATGATCCAGGCTTTCTCCTATAGTTCCCAAAAGTTCCGGTTCCCACTCGGACAAAGAGCCCGCCTTTGGCATCGAGAATAAATGCCCCGAATCTGTCAAAAAGAATTTCTCTTCCGGATCGATCCAAATCCGATCTTGATATTTCGTAATCGAAATGGTCCGAATTTGATCTAATATCCCACCATCCGCTATATGAGCTACTGTAACAAAGTGTTGGTTCCATGTGCTAGATCCCGTAAATAAGAGAAAATGAGGTCGTGAAGCAGAATATTGTTTTCCTACATTAAGAAAGGCGGAATGAATAGATTCTTCACTATCACAATCC
>CAZBKV010000507.1:863-1934 GCA_964492575.1 uncultured Verrucomicrobiota bacterium
ATCAATTAAAGCCGACTCGAAAGAACAAACCTCTCTTTGTTGCATTCCATCAAAGGAAACCCAAAAAAGCCGGTTGGTCGTTGCTATATAAATTCCCGCGTCTGAGACGGTGAAAGTGGTAATGGAAGCCGGGGAAGGTATCGGCGATAACCATTGATCCTTCTGTAGATCATACCGCTCAATCCGAGAGGGATATTGCATAAAGAAATAAACAATTCCTTTATGTTCAACAATTTTTTCGGTAGGGATCCCTCCAACAGGAGGTGTTGTAATTACCGGAGTGGGATAACAATGCATTTCCCTCTCACCTTTAGGGCAAAGTCGGGAAATTTGATAAGTATAAGTGGTATTAGGAATAAGTCCCGTGTCAATAAACCGACGAGCGGTCCCTTCTACCTCCCCAACAAAAACCCAGTTTGTACTCGTTCCAACCGCTCGATAGATCCGATAGCCAAGTTGTCCATCATTGCTATCCTTCCATTCAAGGAGAACAGAAGTCTGACTGAGAGGAGTAAGAGTGACGGAAAGAGCACCCCCTGTACAGATAGTAATGTAGGGAATGCGGACTGTCACAATCGTAGGTGATGGAGCGAGGCCAAAATCATTGCCTGCAGTAATTCGATAAGAATAAGTTACGTAAGCAACAACATTCGTATCCACAAAAGATGTCGTATCCGCTGGCAAGAGAGCCAGTTGTTCCCAATGGTCTGAATCCCCCTCCAGCCGCTCAATCAAGTAATATGTCTCATTTGTGGCCCGGTCTTCCCACCGGAGTTTTACCAAGGAAGGACGGATGTAGGCTACATGAAAATCAGCTGGTGGAGCCGGGAGTCTAGGATCCGGAAGCGTCCTGACAGCAATCGGAGAGCTCGACAACCACGAACCTTCCGGACGAATCCGAATTTTATACAAAGTATCCGGGGCAAGCTGGGCGATAACATATTGGTTTTGGTTTTGAGGGACTCGGGCAATCTCGGTCCATTGTCTTTGTTGAGGATCAAGGATTTCTATAGTGTAATTTTTCACTTCAGGATCGGCAGGATCCCATCCTACGGTGATCGAATCAGAATT
>CAZBKV010000508.1:0-1930 GCA_964492575.1 uncultured Verrucomicrobiota bacterium
GCCAAAATCCATAAAATTCTTCCATAAAATTGGAGGGGATGCTGTCAGTTGCTCTCCCTTCAGGGTTGCCATTGCGCGCCGTGCTGCTGCCCAGGCGGCAATTGAAGAAAAACGGGCGCAAAGCACCACTGCCAAACCGGCCGCCCGAACCAAACGCAAGGCAGCCCGGAAACGCTAGTTCTTTCGAAGGTTAAAGAGAAGTCTTACCATCGCGAAAAACCACGCCGTCCTTGAAATTGAACCAAGGACGGCGTTTTTGTGCCTTCGGTCATCGTACAAAGAGGAGTGTAATATCCCCCAGAGAGAACCCAACCTACCTCTCTACTCCCGAACTCGGTAAAAGAAGAAGGGACGGTTCCGACTTTTTGAATCCACAAACTCGGCGTCCCCATTTCTGTCCAAACGTAATGTCCCAAGAGTTTGCCAAGGACCATGAACCAGATCGGCAGTTCCTTCCAGCACCACATTGCGATTCGGAGCCCATGCCACAGAAAGGGAAAAACCTCGCCCGGTCCACCCTTTTGTCCGGATCTCAGGAAGCCATTCGATCGTTCTGCACCCCCCAAATTTCTCTTGCCACCCTTCCGTGCCAGGAAGATACCAAACAAGGGCTTGATCTTTCCCGAACCACCCGCCTTCCACCTGAGGAGCATCCCCTAAGAAATACAGATTCTGAATCCGCGTGCCTAAGAGCGATCCCCACGCAATTTCATGAACCGAACCGGGAAAGATCACCGAAATTAAAGCCCAGCTATGCTCAAATGCCTTTTCCCCAATCCGATTTACCCCTTCCGGAATAAGATAGGTCTCTTGCGACTTTCCTGCCGGGTACTGGAGAAGCACCTCCATTGGAGTCGCCCCCTCCTTTCCCAATAACACCCCATCCTTGCTCCAATAGCGTGGGTTCCCATCGGCTACTTGAATCGCCTCCAATTGATCGCATCCGGCCCAAGCCCCTTCCCCAATCTCTTCCACCGAAGCCGGGATCGTAACAGAGGCTAACGCGTCACACCCCTCAAATGCCTCCGCTCCAATCCGCTGAATTCCTTCTTGGAGAACAACCCTTTGCAACCGACCGCATTGGGCAAAGGCCTTTGCCTCGATCTCCTGAACCGAGCCAGGAAGGATGACTTCTTCCAAAAGATCACATCCTTCAAATGCTTCGGCTCCAATCTGTTGGATTCCTTCCCGCAAAGTAACCGACCGCAATTTGTCACAGTATGCAAACGCCCCTGCACCGATCTTCTGCACAGAACCTGGGATGGTGACCGACTGCAACCCCCAACACCACTCAAACGCCCTTGGGCCAATGGTTCTCACCCCTTCTTCAAGGATCACTTTTTGCAACTTGCCACACCAGGCAAAGGCCCTCTCCCCAATCTCCTCTACCGAACCAGGAATTTTCACAAAAACCAAAGCATTGCATCCTTCCATCGCCCTTGCCTCAATCCGTTTCACATTTTTCGGAATCGTATAATAGGAAATCTCTTTACCACCCGGATATTGTATAAAAATAGCACTTTGCCCATCTTCTCCTTTTTTAAACAATACCCCGTTCTCACTCCAATACCACGGATTTCCGTCCGCGACTTCAATCGCCTGCAACTGATCGCAGCCACACCATGCCCCTTCGCCAATCTCTTCCACCGAGGCAGGAATTCGTACAGAAGTTAAAGAAGAACAACCCTCAAAAGCCCTGGCCCCAATAGCTCGAATTCCTTCCTCCAGAGTAAGAGTCATTAATCGCCTACACCCAGCAAATGCTCCATCTCCAACCCTCTCTACAGAACCAGGAATTGTCACAGAAACAATCCCCGCATTTTCAAATGCTTCTGGACCAATAGCCTCGATCTGCCCCAGGAGTTTTACCCCCCGCAATCTCCGACACCCAGAAAATGCCCTGGCCCCAATTGTTTTCACCGAACGAGGA
>CAZBKV010000509.1:0-1918 GCA_964492575.1 uncultured Verrucomicrobiota bacterium
AACAACCTCACGAAGGAATTTTCACATCATCACGCATCACATCATCACGAGATCACCTACTACGTCGTCACATCCTTGCCACGCTCTCCCGAGCCCAAGAAATCTCCTTCATCCACCTCCTCAGCAGATCCAGAATATAGGCCCCTAATTCCGGGATGGCTCGCTGGACGGCCTGCGTCATCTTCCCCCCAACCGTCCAAGGATCCTCCACCTCTACAGCAAAAATCCGAATCTCTTCCGGAATCGGCATCTCCAGACAGTGGGCCAACTTCAATGCCTCTCCCACCCCAAAGAAATGCGGCCCCGGCACCGGGACCGCCGGAACCTCCTCCGGCTTCTGCTCAAACCACGTTCCCGGCGCATGCTTCCCTGTCCGGACCGCATCCACCAAAACCACCCGACGTCGCCCCACCATCCAGTCCAACAAAGAAACCCCCATCTCAATCGTGGCCGCACACTCTACCGGCCACTCTTTGGCCAGCCGTCGCCGGATCCATTTCACCACCCGATGCCCCACCCCATCATCCGCCAACAGATCGTTTCCCAATCCCAACACCAGGATCGGCTGCCCCACCTCGGCCGGCGGATCAGAAAAACGAGCCCCTTCCGATCGATTCAAATTCGATCCCTCTCTCATCATCCGAAAATTTGAAACAGCTCGCCCTCCATAGCGAGAAATTTCTGGCCGCCGAGTAGTCGCAGTCCTCTTTCTGCTTATCCCTGAATATTCACTGCCTTTCCCACGCTCTGACAAGCGTAACGACACCAGCAGACAAAGTCCCAAAGAGTATCGATTGTCTTGCAGCTACGGCCGTCAGGCCCGTAGCGGGATTTTTTCTTATCCCTCTTCCCCGGCGCGCTGAGGACAGCGCGTCCTACCTTTCAATTCCCTTTCGAATGCCCAGGGGTAGGTAGGGCGGTTTGTCCTCAAACCGCCGCGGGGAAATTCGTGTTTCATTTTACGGCGCGTTGAGGACAACGCGCCCTACCACAAAATGGCTTTCGGATGTCAAAGAAAGGTAGGGTGGTTTGTCCTCAAGCCGCCGCAAAAATTCCTTCCCCTATCCCCTAATCCTTTTGCGTCATGCCCTCGATCCGACGTTTTTCTCCCCTAGGAAGTCTTCCATTCAAACTGACCGACCGATTTTCCAGATGAGCTTTAGAGGCATCGTTTCCGAGGAAGTTCCAACCGCAAGACGAAGAGTTTGCCCTCAGTTTATATTTCCCTTGGCATTAGTCCTCCGGTGGGGAAGAAGAGATTTGTTCTGGATCGAGTGAAGAGGACCTGTTTTCCAGCCATTGTTGGATTCGTTCGGGAGGGATTTCGGTGAGGGCCTCCTCCAGCATCCGTCGTTCCTTTGGGTAAGTCAGCATTTGGAAGGCTTCTTCCGGGGTGACCCACCGGAGTTCTTGAATTTCGTTTGGATCGACGGCGCCGTCCTGAGCCACGCAACGCATGTGCCAATACAGGACGACCTTAGGACGGGTCTTGCGTTTGCCGGTCCGATAGACTTGGCCGCAGGCGAAACCGGCGATTTCCACACGGCAACCGGTCTCTTCCTGCACCTCTCGAATCGCGGCATCTTCCCAAGCTTCCCCGCCCTGGACTTTTCCTTTGGGCAGACTCCATTCGTTCCCATATCGGGTTCGACGAATGAGCAAAAGTTCTAATCGTCCACTGTGGAGGCGCCAAACCAAGCCTCCGGCTCCATGGACCACGCTGGTCCACTCGATCGGGATCATCAGTCGATCCCGTTTGGGTAAATGTCCAAGTTCTGGAATTTGAGGGTTTTCTTTCACTTGGTACCTTGATGATTGTTTTTGTTGTTTCTTCTTTTTAAACTATGTCTTTTTCGGCCTGGCAATCTTCAAAAAGAAGCCACGCTCTGAGGAATAGGCTATCCAGGATGCCAATCAT
>CAZBKV010000510.1:0-1912 GCA_964492575.1 uncultured Verrucomicrobiota bacterium
GTTAAGACACTTGAAGCAGGATCCGTTGCGGACCGTGATGTGCCCGCAATACGGACAGGTTGGAGCATCGGTCTGGTTCACGAATCCGGTAGAACCTGACGGAGTCGATTCGGGTTTCGGTGGAGTGGTGGATGTGATTTCCGAAGCCACACTCACATCCACCGCCTTGGGTTCTTCCCCGACCGGGAGTTCCCGGACCGGTTTGTTGACGTGTTTTTTGACCTCTTCTTTCAGCTCCGGTAAGGGGAGTTCGGGTTGATCGCGCCGTGGGGCGTGTTCCTCGCGATATCCCGGAATGAACCGGAACGCCAGCCAGCGGAAGATGTAGTCGATCAGAGAGGTAGCGATCGGGATCTCCGGATTGTTGGTAAACCCGCTGGGTTCGAACCGTTGGTAAGAGAACTTTCGCACGAGGGTCTCCAGCGGTACGCCGTATTGGAGGGCGATGCTGGTCAACGTGGCGATCGTATCCATGAGTCCACCAATGGTGGATCCTTCCTTGGCGATCGTGATAAAGAGTTCGCCGGGCCGACCGTCTTCAAAAAGACCGACGTTTAGGTAGCCTTCGTGGCCGGCGACGTTGAATTTGTGATTGATGGCGTTTCGAGTATCTGGGAGACGGCGGCGGACGGGTTTTCCGACTTGTTCCTGTAGCCGGGCGATCTCTTCCTCCAGCTCGCGGATCCGTTTCCGCAGCTCGGAGGCTTCGGCTGTGAGGGTCGCAGAGCCGGCACCGTCCTTACGGGTAGAGACCGGTTGGGAGCGTTTGGAGCCGTCGCGGTAGATGGCTACGCATTTGAGGCCGAGTTTCCAGGCCGTAATGTAAGCCTCTCGGATATCGGCCACGGTGCTTTCGTGCGGCATGTTGATGGTCTTGGAGATCCCACCACTGATGAATGGCTGGACGGCGGCCATCATCTTGAGGTGGCCCAGGTAATGGATGGACCGTTTGCCGCGGGCCGGTTTGAAGGCGCAGTCGAAGACCGGAAGATGCTCCGGTTTGAGGCCGGAAGAGATGACTTTGCCGTCTTCCTCGACATCTTCGATCGTGTCGTATTTGTCGATGTGGGCGACGATTTTTTGGATCTGTTCTTCGTCGTAGCCAAGGACACGAAGGGCCATCGGGACGGTGCGGTTTACGATCTTGAGCATGCCGCCTCCGGCCAGGAGCTTGTACTTGACCAGGCTGATGTCCGGCTCGATGCCGGTGGTGTCGCAGTCCATCATAAATCCGATGGTGCCGGTAGGGGCAAGGACCGTGGCTTGGGCATTTCGGAAACCGTACCGGACGCCCAGATCCAGGGCTTGATCCCACAGGCGCCGGGCTTCTTCCTTCAACGGAGTGGACAGAGGAGTGTTCTGAATGTGTTCCACATGGGCTCGGTGGAGGCGGATGACCTCCAGCATCGATTCGACGTTGTCCTTATGCCGTGGGTTCGGGTTATGGGCGCAACGGGCATCCAGGTAACCGGGGAAGGGACCTTTGATCGCTGCGATCCGGGCCGACTGACAGTAGGCCTCGGCCGTTAGGATGGCGGTGATCGCTGCGGCGAATGCCCGGCCTTCGTCCGAGTCGTAAGGCAAGCCATAACTCATAAGGAGAGCCCCCAGATTGGCATAGCCCAGGCCGAGGGGACGGAAAAGGTGGGAATTGAGCGTGATCTCGGGGGTCGGGTAGCTGGAGTTATCCACCAGGATTTCTTGGGCCGTGATGAAGATGCGGATGGCCGCTTTAAAGCGTTCGACGTCAAAGGTGCCGTCCGGCTGTCGGAATTTCATCAGGTTCAGCGAGGCGAGGTTGCAGGCCGTGTTGTCAAGAAAGATGAATTCCGAGCAGGGATTGGTGGCGTTGATCGGTTCGGTGCCTTTGCAGGTATGCCATTTTTGGATGGCCCCGTCGAACTGAAGTCCT
>CAZBKV010000511.1:0-1904 GCA_964492575.1 uncultured Verrucomicrobiota bacterium
GCCAAGCCCGTCGTAACGCCGCCGTCGTCCCATAGCACTTCTTCAGCCACCGATTCCATAAAGCTTGAAATTCCGATCGATACGGCTCCGGCAGTTCCAACGCCAACTCCGGCCCACGACGACTAAATGGGTTTTCATTTGTAATCTCGATCATCGCGATTCCCGGATCCTCCACCCGACGCCGATGTCGATACGGATTGTAATGGGTCAAATAAGCTCGGCAGAATTCCTTAAACCGTTCCCGCATCCGAGGATCAAAATAGAGAATATATTTATCATACCGCGCCGCCCGCGGGAGTCCGCGGCTCACAAATCCCTCCTTTTCTGTAAACGTCCGGCCGACATGGAGGTTGAGGTTGATATAAATCCCGTGGCGGATCAACTGTGCCATCAAATAATCCTGTCGATCCAACTGCACCGGATCCAACAACCGCCGCCCATTCCGATACCCATCCCACACGCCGCGTGGCGCCGGGGCCGTATCGTGATGATGCATCCGTACCCCATTAACCCCCAGCTTGGCCAAATGGGCCGCCACTGTTTCGGCAATCTGGTGACTTGGTGGGAAATTCGCTCCAAAACAGAGATTCACCCCCCAGATTCGCAACCGATGATGCTCGGTATAGAATTGACCGTGGCGAATCCGGACAAATCCATCCGCACCGGCCGGTCCTGAGGAAAGCCAAGAAAAATCTGTTGCCGTCCGACTTGCATCATCCCCTGGGATCACAAACGGGAACCACACTCCCTGCGCCCCTAACCCTTGCAAAATCCAAACAGCACTTCCTAGCCCCAGGATCCACTCCCGCCACCTTCCGCTTCGCCGAACCTCTCTCTGCACTTGACACCACCGCATACCTCCTACTTTGCTCCCCTCCACCTCTGCCACACAAGCTGGAAATTCTTCTCCTTAGGAGACCCGCCCAAATACCTGTACATGACTATAGCCCACCTCTCTACCGCAAGAGTGATCCCAAAACAAATCGTCTGACTTTAATGGGTTTGAATTAAAGAAGGGAGAGGCCACTGAAAGGGCTTGTTAAGAAATGATTTTCTTTTACAATTTTAGATTGGCTTTCTAAGTATGAGAAAGTGTACGCCACTAGAAAGGCTGATTTTGCGTCGAGCGTGTCGAAAGATGGCGCATCGTAGATGGCTGGATGCCGGTAGTGCTGTCCATTCGTTGAACTGGCTGCATCCAGCAGCTGTCCCGGTAGCTCAATGGATCTTAGAACTTGAAGAAGAGCCCGATCCTCAAGAGGTTAAATCAAGGATGAGAAAGGCCTTAGGGGATGATTTAAATTGGCTTTCATACTACAGTGCTGTGGCTTGCCGGGAATCAGCCTTCTGGTACAATGCGCAGCACGCGTTGAGTTCCGAGCGGATGGCTGTGGCTTGCCGGGAATCAGCCTTCTGGTACAATTGGGCTACGGCATGCCGGGCCCAAGCGGATGCTGTGGCTTGCCGGGAATCAGCCTTCTGGTACAATAACGGCTCGCGCAATACCTCAATGAGTTCCGCTGTGGCTTGCCGGGAATCAGCCTTCTGGTACAATGATCATTGCGATGTCGTCGTTTGTGATCCGGCTGTGGCTTGCCGGGAATCAGCCTTCTGGTACAATAAAACACCCAATTTACCGACACTCAAATCAGCTGTGGCTTGCCGGGAATCAGCCTTCTGGTACAATTTCCTGGTTGGGTGAAGAAGATGTCGCGAAGCTGTGGCTTGCCGGGAATCAGCCTTCTGGTACAATAAACGGGCTCCTAGGGCAAATGAGGGCAAAGCTGTGGCTTGCCGGGAATCAGCCTTCTGGTACAATAATTTGTTACATACAGGTAATCCCCTTTATGCTGTGGCTTGCCGGGAATCAGCCTTCTGGTACAATCATATCCCCTTGCTTGTGC
>CAZBKV010000512.1:0-1891 GCA_964492575.1 uncultured Verrucomicrobiota bacterium
ATCTGAAAGGAATCCTCGTCTATACCGAGGACCCGGTCGTCAGCACAGACTTTATCGGAGATCCGGCTTCCTCCATCTTCGACGCAGGGGCCGGGATCGAACTGAACAGCCGATTCTTCAAGCTGGTCTCTTGGTACGATAACGAATGGGGTTATAGCAATCGCGTAGCCGATCTGGTCAGCTACATGATCGACAAGGGACTTTAAGAAAACCGAAGGAAGCGACGAAGAAAGATTGACTTCATCTAGACCGTCCGTCTCTTTAACGAGATGGGCGGTTTTTGTTGCTGAAGGTAGAATCCACGGCAGAGGAAAAGATCGTCGAATAACAACACAAACGGAGCCCTTGGGGCTCGCCTTTTTCATCTTAACGAAATCCAGTCGAAGAGATACGTTCCCCACCATTACGAAAAAAGGAGGGAGGAATGAGCGAGCAAAGGCGAAGCACGATGGAAAAGCCGCAGTTTCGGCATCCGGCAGATTTAGCGGATGAACTCGAATCCCTTCTGCCGGAGGAAGCCGCGCAAGCCTTGATTCAGCTCCCTCCCGAAACGGCCGCCCAAACCCTCGGCGAACTCGATCCCCAGGCTGCCCAGGCCATCCTTAAACTCGTTGAGGAATCGAAACTCCGGGAATACCTCCACTACCTTCCCCCAAACGTTGCAGCCGACCTGCTCGGATTTCTGGACGAAGAGAAACGTCAGCGAATCTTAGCCAGCCTAACCCGCGAAGAATCCCGCCGAATCCAAAACCTCCTGGCTTATCCACCGGACACAGCCGGTGGAATCATGAGCGACCAGTTTATCAAGCTCAGAGCCAACCAAACCGTCCAGGAGGTATTGGAAGAGCTTCGGTTCCGTCCTCGCCCCACCGAATCCGACATCTCCTACCTCTACGTAGTCGATGAACAAGACCGACTGGTCGGCGTCGTTCCCCTGCGCACCTTGGTTTTTGCCCAGCCAGAGGAACGTATTCAGGACATCATGGTCCGGGAAGTTTATACCCTCTCGGTCCATGACGATCGGGAGAAAGTCGCTCAGCAGTTCGAACATTATCACTTCCTGGCCTTGCCGGTTTTGGACGACGAAGGGCGACTGGTCGGAATCGTCAAGGCCACCGATGCCCTCGAAGTGGCCAAGGACGAGGCCACCGAGGATATGCAATTGATGGTCGGTTTGTCCGGGGAAGAGAAAACCTGGACCCCCTGGCCGATCTCGATCAAACTTCGTTTACCCTGGTTGCTCTTCAATCTATTGACGGCGTTTCTGGCCGGATGGGTTGTCAGCTTATTCGAAGGGACGATCGCCCGATGGACCGCTCTGACTGCCTTCCTGCCGATCATTGCCGGGCAAGGGGGAAACGCTGGAACCCAGACTTTGACAATTATCGTCCGAGATCTTGCCACAGGGGATTTGGATCCCTCTCAAGGACTACGAGCCCTTACCAAAGAACTGCTGGTAGGAACCCTCAATGGGTTGGTCATCGGATCGGTAGTTGGAATGGCGGGGTACCTATGGCGTGGGGATTGGATTCTTGGGATCGTAGCCGGTGCCGCGATGGTTCTGAATATGATTGCCGCAGCAATTGCCGGGGTAGCGGTTCCTTTGGGATTAAAGTTATTACGCCAAGACCCTGCTTTGGCCTCCAGCATTTTTCTTACGACGGTAACAGATGTCTGCGGGTTTTTCTCTCTATTAAGCCTGGCAACCATCGCATTACATTATCTTTTACGATAAAAAGGCGCTTCGACTTTCTTGTCCCCACCCGTCTTACCGCCTTTCTCTCCCAACTACACTCCCAGGAAGGCAGTGGAAAGGCGTGGGTTCTAATTTGGATTCCCGAACCTGCATCATCAACCATCATATCATTGGTAACCGAATGCAGCATGAGGG
>CAZBKV010000513.1:0-1886 GCA_964492575.1 uncultured Verrucomicrobiota bacterium
CCACCGCATCATACGGCTCGCCGTTTCGTCCCTCCAGATCGTGCTGGGTCAGAATCTTTTCTCCGACGATCCTGCGGCTTTCTCGTTTTCCAGGAATCATCCCGATCCAGTCCATCGCCCATGTTTTGGCTTGGGGGAAGGCGCCGGAATTTTTGATGTAATCCCAAACCCCCAGCACAATCGACAACAGCTCAAATCGAATCCGTTCGTTGTCTCGAATCGTATTCCGTTCACCACCCCATTCGATCCACCAGTATCCATATTCCCAGGGGCGTGGATGTCGGAATCGGAGCATATCGGGGGTGATTTTTCGAGCCCATGGAGGTGGTTGGAATGGCATTGGCCGACCATAGTCCCGCGCGGTAAACAAAATACTGCTGCCCATGGTCTTCTGATCCGGTTTTTCCGGGGCCAGGGATTCTCCGAATTGATCTCGACCTTCTCGACCCCACATCGTTTCTGCTCCCGCCTCCAGGGCTAATCGACTGTCTCCGGTGCAGTCGATGTAAATCTTGGCGTGCACGCGGTAAATCTGCTCCGTCTTATCGCAACGAGCCAGTGCCTGCTGAATCCTTCCCTCCCGAACCTCTGCTGCATAAAGGACTGTATCCAGAAGCAGGGTTATGTTCGGTTCCCGAATAAGTTTGTCGTACAAGAGAAGATCCCACATCTCGAAACTCCATTGAGGATTTCGCACCGCATCCTCCAACCGGAGTTCCTCAATCAACCCTCCTTCTCGCCATCCGGGTCGTGCCCCATGACAATTTGCTCCTACGATGTGCATTTTCACCTCGCTGCTGGCATTGCCGCCGAGTCGAGAGCGATCCTGAACCAGTACCACCCGAGCCCCATGGCGTGCTGCGGCCAGAGCCGCACAAACCCCGGCCATTCCTCCTCCAGCGATCAACACATCGCAATGTAAATCCACAACCGGCAGATGGGGATCGCACGCCAGATGTTTGGAACCGGGTGAGGAAGAGGATGTAATATGTTGAAAAAATGAGGGGACAAACCGTTGGGATTTTTGAGCTTCTGTTGCCCATTCCTTAGGGCAATAGACCAGCAGAGAATATCCGGCAAACGTCCACGAATACCGTAAAAATTGGCGTCGATTCATACGCTCAGCATAAAGAGAAGGCCTCAGGCAAGCAAGTGCCTGATAAAGAGCAAGGGTTGGGCTTTTAAGGTAGAGCTTGTCCGAAAATTGGGAGAGATGATGGGGAAGAGTTTTTAGGAGAAAAACGTCGGATCGAGGGCATGACCGCAATGGGTTGGGGGATCAAGGAAGGAATTTCATGGCGGCGGCTTGAGGACAAGCCGCCCTACCTACCCCTAGGCATTCGAAAGGAAGTTGGAAGGTAGGGCGCGCTGTCCCCAACGCGCCATGCCCCCCATTTTAGTAGGGCGCGCTGTCCCCAGCGCGCCGGGATAAGAAAAATGGATGTCTTTTCGGACAAGCTCTAAACCGCTGCAAAACGAAGAAACCCTCTCCTCCTTTCTTGCACGCCAAGGGCAGTACCCGTTCCTTAAGAATTCTTTCTCTTCAAGATCAGCCTTGGTTCTCGCTTTCCCCTTCAGGGTTTGATCTTCCCCACTCTTAGGATATTTCCTAGTCCTCCGATGAAAATCCGCCTTTTTTGTAATCCTCCCCGGCTAGACTCCGGCGGCAGGAAGCGCGCCACTCCTCAAGTTGACGGATCATCTTGCGAAGGATCTCCGGATGCTGGGCGGAGACATCGTGCTTTTCTCCAATATCTGTCTGCAAATCATACAATTCGTAACGATACTCCTTGCTCCTCCGTAGTTTTACTCCGTAGAGCTTGTACCGCTCCCCAATCAAGGCTACCTGGTTCCCGGATTCAAACCCGATCGGTTTGGTTCGGACC
>CAZBKV010000514.1:0-1885 GCA_964492575.1 uncultured Verrucomicrobiota bacterium
AGATGTAAAACCAGTACTCTCCATCCGAGGGTGGATAAAAGTACCCTACGATTTGGACTCCGTAATTATTTCCCCAGTTTCCTGGCGCTGTGTAAATATCTCCCGTCGCATTCCATTCAAAATAAGGGAGATACGTAACCACATCGGGCTGGTTATTGATAAACTTTGGTGAATTCACAAGATTGGCTATGGCTGTCCCCCCAATCCCTGTAAACGCCCGTGCCGTGATGACTCCTTGCGGGGCAGGAGGAGCGGCCGCAAACGCAGCACACGAAGCCCCCACCAATAGAGCAATTAGTTTCGTTGCTTTCATGGCTTTCTCCCCATTGTTTTGGTTTTTCCTGTAACGGTCTTCTTTCTCCATTTGTTTCCTTTTTGTGGTAGAGGAATCGAGGAAAAAGCTTAAGAAGCATGGCATCCTCCGTCAATGAAAAATCGAAAAAATTTTTCAAAATTTGGAAAGTTAACTGAAACTAAGTTTCCGGATCCACAGAAAAATTCCTCTACTTAGAACGTTATTCCTCCGTCTCTTTTCGAGGTAGAGGGAAGCCCACGCCCTGAAATCCCCCTACTTACTGTGAGAATCCGCTACGACTCCAGTCCCTTTCCACACCCTAATGAGCGTAGTGACAGGACATTCATTTCCCATGTGGTTTTCGAACGCCTTGTAGCTACCGTCGTGTGACGGTAGCCGATTTGTCATTATGACTTCATGGGTTCCCTCATTTAGACTTTATAAAAGCAGGCCTACAAGGGTAGCGGTAAAATAACAGGCCAGTAGCCCTGCGATCATCGACCGCATTCCAAGCCGGGCCAAATCACTGCGTCGTTCCGGAACCAACGCCCCGATTCCCCCAATCTGCACCGCAATACTCCCAAAATTGGCAAACCCACAAAGAGCGTAAGTGATCAACACGGTCGTTCGGGGATGCAATGTCTGTTGAACCTGGGCCAAATGGGTATAGCTGATAAATTCGTTCAGAACAATTCGTTCCCCCAGAATCGATCCGGCGACAACCAGATCCTGCTTCGGTATGCCCATCAGCCAGGCGAAAGGCGCGTTCACCCACCCCACCAGAGTTTGCAAAGTCGCCGGCTTGGCAGAGGTCCCGATCAGGGCAAAGACCCATTGCTGCACCTCCGTGCAAAGGAAATTGGCCAACGCCACCAACGCGACAAAGGCCAAGAGCATCGCCATCACATTCAGCGAAAGCATCAACCCATCGGTTGCCCCGCGACAAAGGGCATCAATGCTGTTGATGGCCGGGGAACGGACTTGCTCGGCCGCCCGGCCAGCCGTTTCGCTTTCCTCTGTCTCAGGAAACATAATTTTGGCCATCATGAGCGCGGCCGGGGCACTCATCACACTGGCGGTCAACAGATGGCCGGCGCTGATCCCGAAACTGACGTAAGCGGCCAACACTCCCCCGGCAATCGTGGCCATCCCACCGGTCATCAATGCCATCATTTCACTTTGCGTCATCCGGGCCAGGTAAGGCCGGATCACCAGCGGCGCTTCGGTCATCCCCATGAAGATGTTTGCTGCGGTAGCTAGGCTTTCACTTCCGCTGGTCCCCATCGTTTTGCGCATCACCCAGGCGGTAGCCGCAACGATTTTGGGAAGAATCCGCCAGTAATACAGGAGACTGGAAAGGGAAGAGACAAGAACGATCGTGGCCGTTACGGTGATACAAAAAATTGTGGCATTCGCGGCACCCCAATGTTTCTCCAGCAACTCCTTATCGGCCAGGGGACCGAAGACCATCTTCGCCCCTTCGTCGGAGAAGCTGATCAATTGATTTACCGCCCTTTGGGCCCATTCGAAAATTCCTGCACCGAAGGAGGTCTTCAGAATAAATAGAGCAATCAAAATCTGAAGTCCTAC
>CAZBKV010000515.1:0-1878 GCA_964492575.1 uncultured Verrucomicrobiota bacterium
CTACCGCGACATAGCTTTCGGATGTCAAGGAAAGGTAGGGCGGTTTGTCCTCAAACCGCCGCATAAAATTTACCCCCTTTTCCCCGGCGCGCTGAGGACAGCGCGCCCTACCATAAATAGGGGCCATCGCGCGCCGAGGACAGCGTGCCCTACCACAAATAGAGGCCATCGCGCGCCGAGAACAGCGTGCCCTACCTTCAATTCCCTTTCGAACGCCCATTAGCCCGGTGGGGCGGTTTGTTCTCAAACCGTTCTATCCTTCCATCCGCTGCGATTATGCTTTCATCCAATGTTTTCTCTTCTTAAAAGCCTTCGCTTCAAACGACCCAGTCGATTTTCGGATAAGCCCTACGATGGCCTCTGAAGACGCCGGCAAAGCTCTTTCCACTCGCTTACCCCCAGCTCCTCCATCCGCCGTCGAAGTCCAGTAACTAGCCGATACGGCAACCTCGGCCCTTCGTACACAAGTCCGGTATAGACCTGAATCAATGTAGCGCCGGCCTGGATCTTTTGCCAGGCATCCTCCAAGCTGAATACCCCACCTACTCCGATAATCGGCATCTGATCTCCGACCAGGCGCCGAAGGATCCGGATCACCTCCGTACTTCGTTCCCGCAACGGCGCCCCGCTGAGTCCTCCTTGTTCCTGATAGATGCGACGCACCTTGGGATCCGGATCGTCGGGACGACTTACCGTGGTATTGGTCGCAATCCAACCGGTTACGCCGCATTCCAACCCGACCTCCACCACCTCCGCAATCGCTTCCTCCGTCAGGTCCGGGGAGATCTTCACCAACAGTGGTTTGCCGGTTGGAACCGAGGCCGAACCTGAAGAAGTCGGCCCGGGGCATGAATTGGGCGGGGACCGACGAACACTTTCCCGCAAACTCTCCCCTACGGCCTGAAGAATCTCGCGCAAGGCTTCTTTCTCTTGCAAATGCCGCAGGCCGGGCTGGTTCGGACAACTCACGTTGATGACGAAAAAGTCCAGGTACGGCCCTAAGAGACGACAGGTCAGGGCATAATCTTCGGCCGCCTTTTCCAGAGGGACGGCTTGTGACTTTCCGATGTTGACCCCGACCGGATGATCGGGCCAGAGCCCTTCGCACCGCCAGCGGCGAAGTCGTTGCAAAAAGGCTTCAACCCCAAGGTTGTTCAATCCCATTCGATTCACGATGGCGTTTCGAGAAGGGATGCGGAAGAGCCGCGGTTTCGGATTGCCCGGCTGGGGATACCGGGTGACGGCGCCTAACTCGATGAACCCAAAACCGAGCATCCGCCACGCAGGCAGGGCCACGGCGTCTTTGTCCATTCCAGCCGCCAGACCGATCGGATTCGGAAACCGAAGCCCCCACAACGAAACCGGTAAATCCGGCGGACAAAACCATCGGGCAAGAAGCGATCGAGCCCATCGATTCCGACTGATCCAACCCAGCCAGGCAACAGTCCACTCATGCACCCGTTCCGGATCCAGGCGGAACAGGACCGGTCGGATCAGCCCTTTGTACAACGCATCGATCATTCCAGACTCTCCCTCCTCCTTTCCCCACTAAGCCTAGGAAATCCTTCCCCAAAGGCGACTGAATTATGTGTAACAGCGTGACGCGTGATGACGTGACAGCGTAATACATGATGCCATCAAGCCACTGTCTTATGACGGTAGCTACATAGGTTTCGGAAACTACAGAGGAAACGAAGTTTCTTAGAGCTTCGATTGCCAGTTTGGGGTAGAACGCGTTGTCCCCAACGCGCCGAGAGAAAGGAGATGAATTTATTGCAGCGGTTTGAGAACAAACCGTCCTACCCTTCCTTAGGATCCAATCGCTGGTGTCGCTCCGCTCGTCAGAGCATGACCAAGGGGATGCGGGAGATGAAATCG
>CAZBKV010000516.1:0-1869 GCA_964492575.1 uncultured Verrucomicrobiota bacterium
AGTTCGTATTCTCCGCGGGGTGATGGGGTAAGCCGAGCGAGGTATTCAAAAACCACAGGCTGAAAGATGTAGATGCCTGCGTTGTACCAGAACGGTCCTTGCGGCTGAATATGCCCGGCGGCGATGAGTTCCTGGATCTGGTCCGGACTCGGTTTTTCCACCAAACCGAGAAGCCGAAACCGATCATCAAACCAGGCCAGGCCACCGTGATGGACGTCTTCCCTGGCGATTACGGTCAAGAGTCCATCAAACGATCCCTCCCGAAACCGTTCCAGCACACGGGGATAAGTTCGGGGATCGACCAACACATCTCCATAAACCAGCAAAAAAGGAGCCTGGCCAATCGCCTGCGCCGCCGCGGCAGCCGCCTTGCCGGTACCGGGTTCCTCCCCTTGCCGAGCGTAACGGATCCGAAGACCGAGCCGGCCTCCGTCGCCAAAGTAAGACTCGATCACCTCGGCCCGGTAACGGGTTACAATGCACACCTCCTCAATCCCGGCCTGCCGAATCGAAAGAAGGATGTGTTCCAAGATCGGTCTTCCCCGTACCGGCAACATCGGCTTGGGCATCTCTTCGGTAAGATGCCGCATACGGGTTCCTCGACCTGCTGCCAGAACCACTGCTTTCATGCTCCCTACCAATCGTCTAGTTTCCCTCGTTGAATGCAAAACAAAAGTTCGGGGCCGGACGTCGCCCGACCCCGAACCGTTTTCCATCCCTCCAATCAGGCCCCAAACTTATCGAACAATTTCGCATTCGCCATCATGATCGGCATGAGGTACTTGGCCTCAAATAATCCCAAGGATCCGGAGATCGCGGTCTTTTCGGTAAACCGGTCTAGTAGGTCTACCCCGGAATACTTGGACTGCAAAAGCACGGGCACCGGATGCCACGAATGGCCTTTGACGGCGCAGGGGGTGGAATGATCGCCGGTGATGACCAAGACGTCCGGCTTCTTTTCCAGCAAGATCGGCAGCGCAGCGTCAAACTCCTCAATCGCTTTGACCTTGGCCTGGAAGTTCCCGTCCTCCCCATATTTGTCGGTGTATTTGAAGTGGATGAAGAAGAAGTCGTATTGGTCGTAGATCTCCTGATACTTCCGGAACTGCTGGTCGATGGTTTCGGGGCCCTCGATCTTCGTCATTCCAACCAGTTGAGCCAGGCCTTTGTACATGGGATAAACGGCTAGGCAGGCCGCCTTGAGGCCGTAGCGGTCCTCAAAAAGAGGAATATCTGGTTTTTCCGCAATCCCACGCATCAGGAAGGCATTGGCCTTGGGTTCATTCTTCAAGAGCGGAAGGGCTTGCTTGTAAAACTCGGCGATAATTCGGGCCAGTTTCTGTTGGCCGGCGTTGTTCGGATCGGTGGGTTTGGCTTCATGGATCGGCAATCCTTCGGATCCAGGATCCGTATCTGTCAACGGCGCTCCTAAACCAGGACCGCGGAAGATAACCACAAAACGATGTTCTTTCCCCGGCCGGATGATCAATTCCACATCGTCGATCTTCTGAATCTTCTCAGACAAGATCTTGCAAAGCCGTTGACATTCTTCGGTGGGAATCCGGCCGGCACGACGATCGGTCACCGTACCATTTTCGTCAATGGTGCAGAAATTACATCGTGCCGCGACGTCCCCTGGCTGAAGATCCAGTCCCAGGCCGAGGACCTCGATCACCCCGCGACCGACCTGGTATTGAATCGGGTCATATCCAAATAGAGCCAGATGCCCCGGGCCGCTACCTGGGGTAACTCCCGGCGCCACCGGGATGATCCGACCCTGCGCGCAACCTTCCCGAACCAGGGCATCCAGGTTTGGCGTCTTAGCAGCTTCCAGCGGCGTCTGGTTGCCTTGCTCTGGAGTGGCAATGT
>CAZBKV010000517.1:0-1834 GCA_964492575.1 uncultured Verrucomicrobiota bacterium
TGACATTTCATTCCCCTTCTCCCCGGCGCGTTGGGGACAACGCGCCCTACCTTTCAATTCCCTTTCGAATGCTCAGGGCTAGGTAGGGCGGTTTGTCCTCAAACCGCCGCCATGAAAATCTCATTTCCCTTTTCCCCGGCGCGCTGGGGACAGCGCGCCCTCCCTTTCCGAAACTCTACTTTCTGAAATTTTCATTCGAGAGCAGTTATTTGACCGAGACCCAACAAAAAAGACATTTTTCCCGCGGCTTTACAGCCCTCTTCCTTAATCCTTCGGAGGATTGCCGGGGTTTTATCCGCTCTTTCCCCGCTTGCGCCGCGTAGACGGTTTCTTCGAACTAGAGATCTGGCCTGCAGAAGGACAAAGATCCCGCACTTCACAATGTTCACAATCTGGGTTTCGGGCCGTGCAACGTTCCCGACCATGCCAAATCAACCAATTGCTGGCATCCGCCCACTGCTTTTGAGGAATAAGGTTCATAAGATCTTGTTCGATTCGGTCGGCTTGCTTTTCTTGGGTCCACCCCAGCCGTTGGGCCACGCGGGCAACGTGCGTATCCACAACCACGCCTTCATTCTTACGAAAGGCAAAGGAGAGGACCACGTTGGCGGTTTTGCGACCGACCCCACTGAGCTGGGTAAGGGCTTCCATGGTATCCGGAACCTGACCGCCGAATTTCTCCACCAGAGACTGACAGCAGTTACGGATGGCTTTGGCTTTATTGCGATAAAAATTAATGGCACGGATGTCGTTTTCCAGCTCTTCCAGAGGAACGCGAAGGTAATCTTCAGGGGTTCGATATTTCTGGAAGAGCCGTTCGGTAACCCGGTTGACCGTCTGATCATTAGCCTGTGCGGAGAGAATCGTGGCCACAAGAAGCTCGAAAGGATTGGAAAATTTTAAGGCAATGGTGCGATCGCCGTAGGGTTTTTTGAGCCGTTTGAGGACCTCCTCCACAGGGGCCATCGAAGGATTGGATTGGTCAGTCTTTTTCATGGCTCAGATAAGTATGATAAACTTCAACAAAAGCGTCGAGAAAAAGCCGTAAGGGAAACAGGGGACGGAGGTTGGGAAGTCTCTTCGGCTTTCATTTCTTGACACCTTGTTCCAGAATCGAAGCGGTATGGATATGCAAAACTTACACCAAGCAAAACCTTTTACTGCGTTAGACGGATCTGAAATCCGGGAATTGCTTTCTCCACGAAATTCTTCGAATCGAAACCAGAGCCTGGCGGAGGCTCGATTGCAACCTGGCCAGAGCACAATTGAACATTATCATCGACAATCCGAAGAGGTTTACTACATTACCCACGGCCGTGGCCGGATACGGATTGAGGGGGAAGAACAAGAGGTGCAGGCAGATGATGCCATTGCAATTCCGCCAGGAACGCGGCATAAGCTGTGGAACAGCGGATCGGAAGTTCTTCGGTGGCTTTGCTGCTGTGCCCCGTCGTATGAGCATGAGGATACGGTTTTGTGTGAACCGACAGCGGCGGCTTGAAGGCAAGCTGCCCTACCTTTCCCTGAGTATTCGAAGGGAAATTGGAAGGTAGGGCGCGCTGTCCCCAGCGCGCTAATATAGAAAAATTAACCCATACTCTTTTTGGACAAGCTCTAAGAATGAAGAAAAAAATCGAGTCAATCCAATCCGAGAGAGGAGATGGGGTTGTTTCTCTTGGAGGATTTCCTCGCAAAGGGCGGTTACCCCCTTGGCTTCGTCGACCGTTGCCAGAAACCCCGGTCTTCGCCAAAACGAAGAAAGTACTGGAGCGGCTTCGATTGAACACGGTCTGTCATAGCGCTCGTTGTCCCAATCATTGGGAATGTTGGGGAC
>CAZBKV010000518.1:0-1831 GCA_964492575.1 uncultured Verrucomicrobiota bacterium
TTCCCCGGCACGCTGAGGACAGCGCGCCCTACCTTGCGATTCCCTTTCAAACGCCCAGGGGTAGGGCGGCTTGTCCCCAAGCCGCCGCAAGAAATTCTTTCCTTCCCATCCGCTGCAATCACGCCTTTCATCCAATGTTTTCTCCCCTCAAAAAGCCTTCCTTTCAAACTGCTCAGCCGATTTTTCAGATGTGCTCTAAGCAATCCGTTCCAGAAGTTCTCGATTCGGGCCGGCCGGCAAGCGAGCCGCCAAAGCCCGATATACTTCCCGTATTCGGGAATCTCAATCTGTGAATCTGCCGGAGCTGGACACAGATGGCTTCTGACAAGGCCGCAGATTGAGCTTGTGAGGACTGTTCCTTCATGGGACTTCCCTAGGCTATCCCAAACCCTATCCCCTCGCCAACCTTTGTCCTCCGGCGGTTCGCAATCGCTCCGCCGCTTCGAGGATCAACTGCTCTGTAGTCTCCCAATCGATGCAACCGTCGGTAATGGATACTCCATATCGCAACCGCCCTTTTGGACTCGGAAATGGTTGATTGCCGGCCTTCAGATTGCTCTCCAGCATTGCCCCGACAATCGACCGGGTCCCTTGAATTCGCTGCTCGAGAACCGCCCGAAAGACCTCTGGCTGACGCCGATAGTCCTTCCCGCTATTGCCATGGCTACAATCGACTACGATCGACTTCGGAACCCCAGCTGCTTCTAGAAGACGTTCCGCTTCTGCAATGGATTGGGGATCATAATTGGGACCATGATCTCCACCCCGTAAAACCAGATGGCAGTCCTGATTTCCGCGCGTGGTGACAAAGGAAGCCACTCCGTCGCTGCTGATCCCCAAAAACGTCTGGGGTTCTCGAGCCGCACGGATTGCATTTACCGCTGGTTCAATCCGACCGGAAGTGGTGTTTTTAAATCCTAACGGCATGGACAATCCGGAAGCCATCTGACGATGGGTTTGGGACTCTGTGGTTCGTGCCCCAATGGCAGACCAACAGATGAGGTCCGCGATGTACTGAGGCGTGATTGGATCCAGCAGTTCCGTCGCCGTCGGCACCCCCAGATCCAACACTTCTTGCAAAAACCGTCGCGCCATTCGCAGGCCGGTGGGAATATCGTAGGATCCGTCCAAATGCGGATCCATAATCAGCCCTTTCCATCCCAACGAAGTTCTCGGCTTCTCAAAATAACAACGCATGATCAGAAAGAGAGTATCCTGAACCTTCGGGATCAGCTGGCTTAACCGCTCAGCATATTCCCGTCCGGCCTTTACATCATGGATTGAACAAGGCCCCACGATCAGGAGAAACCGAGAACTCCTCCGTTGCAAAATCGCCCGGATCGTCTGTCGTGCGGAATGGACCAACTCTTCCTGTTGTTCAGACCGCGGCAGTTCATGCAAAAGAAGTGCCGGCGGCGGTAAGGGAATGTTAGCGACAATATTCAGATCGGCAACCCGTCTTCGCATAGCCCGTTCTTAGCCTCTCTCTTCTTCTGCCCTACCTTTTGACTCTTATGCTTTTCTCAACTCCCAACTGTTTTCGCTCTTCTTGCGCCGAGCCTTCGACATTGTAGAGAAAGAAATCCCTGATGCCAAAACTTCAATCAAATAGGCAGGCGCCTCATGTAAAGACGCTAGAGCTTGTCCGAAAAGGCATCTGTCTATTTTTCTTATCTCGGCGCGTTGGGGACAACGCGCCCTACCACAGAATGAGGAACTGGCGCGCTGGGGACAACGCGCCCTATCTTTTCATTCCCCTTCGAATGCCCAGGGCAAGGTAGGGCGGCTTGTCCTCAAGCCGCCGCAAGGAAATTTCGTGTTTCATTTTTAC
>CAZBKV010000519.1:0-1830 GCA_964492575.1 uncultured Verrucomicrobiota bacterium
GCCTGGATCTGGGCACTCCAGTAAAGATAATCATCGGCCCAATCCCCTGCTCGATCCCACATAGACCGCAGGACCCGCATGGCCCGATCGTAATGCCCAAGCTGCATCGCCGCCCGCGCCTGAATCAAGGCTACCTCCGCCGCCCATCGGGACTGGGGATACCGCCGCAGGAAATCCTCCGCCTCCCGCTCGGCAATGGTGTAAATCCCATCCTCAAACAACCGAATCACCACGTCATGAGCCCGACGCTCGTCCGGAAGGGGCGCACTCTGTGCCATCCCCCATCCGGTCAGCCCGAGGATCCCAATCCATCCAACGATCCAGATGAAAATATGCTGTCGCATGCTTTCCTTCTGTTGCGTCTAAATTTGTACCTTTTCGGCTTCCAAGACCCGGCGCAGGTATTGCCCGGTATAGCTCTTTTCACATTCTGCGACAACTTCCGGCGGTCCTTCCACCACAACCCAACCGCCTTGTTCGCCCCCTTCTGGCCCAAGATCCACAATCCAATCCGCCCCTTTGATCACATCCATGTTGTGCTCCACCACAATCAACGTATGCCCGGCATCCCGCAGGCGGTACAACACCTCCATCAATCGCGCAATGTCATGGAAGTGCAAACCGGTAGTCGGTTCGTCCAGGATGTAGAGGGTGTGGGCTATAGTTTTCCGGCTCAGCTCTGCGGCAAGTTTCAAACGTTGAGCTTCCCCACCGCTGAGGGTTGGCGCCGGTTGGCCAAGTTTCAAATACCCAAGCCCAACCTCCGACAATGTCCGGCAAGCTTCCGCAATGGACGGAATGGCACGGAAAAACCGAGCCGCTTCGTCCACAGTCAGTTCCAACACATCGGCAATGTTCAGACCCTTGTAGGTGATCTCCAGGGTTTCTCGATTATAGCGTTTGCCCTGACAGGCGTCACAGGTCACATAAACCGGTGGCAGGAAATTCATCTCCAGTTTGATATAACCTTCCCCTTCGCATTTCTGGCATCGGCCTTCCCGTACATTGAAACTGAACCGGCTGGCTTTAAATCCCCGAATCCGGGCTGCCGGCAACCGCGCGAATAATTCACGGATTTCATTGAAAATGCCCGTATAAGTCGCCGGGTTACTCCGTGGGGTTCGACCGATCGGACTCTGGTCCACAACCACAATCCGATGGATCTGTTCGGCCCCTCGAATCTCATCGTGTTCTCCCGGCGGCTCGCCACTCCCATACAGTCGCCGTTGAAGGGCTCGCCGAAGGATCTCATCCACCAGCGTACTTTTTCCGGATCCACTAACACCGGTCACACAGGTCAAGGCCCCCAACGGAAACCGCACATGGATGTTCTTCAGATTATGTTCCCGCGCGCCGATCACCTCCAGCCAACCCTTTGTGCCGACCGGCCGGAGGCGATGTTCCGGCCCCGGCACAGTCAGTTCTCGGCGCAAATAACGTGCGGTCAAAGACCGTGGACTCCGCAGGACTTCCTCCAAGGTTCCCTGGGCCACAATTTCTCCACCCATCACTCCGGCCCCAGGGCCTAGATCGACGATGTAATCGGCCCGGCGAATCGTCTCCTCATCGTGTTCTACCACAATCACCGTGTTCCCCAGATCGCGCAGATACTCCAAGGTACGAATCAACCGGTCGTTGTCCCGTTGATGCAACCCTACGCTCGGCTCATCCAGGATGTAAATCACCCCCACTAAACCGGATCCGATCTGGGTGGCCAATCGAATCCGCTGGGCTTCCCCGCCGCTAAGGGTACCGCTTTCTCGATCCAAAGTCAGATAGCCCAGGCCGACCTGCTGGAGGAATCGGAGCCGCTGCCGAATCCCACGAATG
>CAZBKV010000520.1:0-1811 GCA_964492575.1 uncultured Verrucomicrobiota bacterium
CGGTGGAACCTTTAACTCCTTTGATAGAGTCGATTCAATGGGAACGCAATGGCACAAACGAGCTAAGGCTTCAAATGAAGGTCATTTCTGGACAATGGCTTAGTGGAAAATTGGATTTGGCTTCCATTCATTTCCAAATAGAAAATCCTGGGAGTGAACAGTTTCAGGATTCCATCACTTTAGAAAGTACCGGAACGCCCCTTGCTTCGAAAGAGGTCGGATTTACGGAGGTTCAAGGAACACCTTCCATTGCGGAAATCCAAATTATCGGTGGGTCTTCCCTCATTCAGGAACAGCTCATTTATCCTTCTTCGATTAGTTATAATGACAGTGGAGATCCCCTTCGATTGGTTGCAGAAGTGATCTATGAAAAAAATCAGAAACATTGTCCTTTAGCTGTAGTCCTTCATGGTTATATTTCAGGAATAGAAGCGGTTGAATCAAGTGGCAGACGTCTCGCTCAAAAGGGATTTTTTGTTCTCCTCCCAGCAATGCGGGGACGTGATGGTTCAGAAGGTGTCCGAGATTCAGGAGGTTTAGAAATATATGATATTGTGGATGCTGTTCGGTTTTGTTTAAATCATTATAAAGATTACATCGATCCAGATCGTTGGTATATTACTGGATATTCGGGCGGAGGAGCAAATGCATTAGCTGTATTGACTCGATTTCCTGATCTTTTTGCATGTGGAGCCGTATTTTTTCCAATGACAGATTATGGATACGATCCTGTGACAGGATGGTTTTATGAGAAAGGCTCCGAGCCGTTCCGAGAGGTTCTGTTGAAAGACATCGGAGACCCGTCTACAAGGGATCCTGCAGTGTTAGATCGTTATTTGGCTCGAGCTGTGCGTTTTGGAGCAGGGAATAATCCCTACGCGGAAATTCACTTCTTTGTAAATAGAGATGAGCCAATTTGTCCCCTTTCGCATTGCCTTGCATATGTAGGAGAAGCGATTAGACAAGCTAGTTCTTCCGAAGAATTTACCAATCTTTATTTGCATATCGGTGATCCTAATACTTATGTGGATTTTAACCAGAATGGAAAATGTGATCCTGATGAGCTACAATACTGGCCCCATGGCTATTTAACAAAGGCTCAGCAGGCTGCTGCCGAAAAACATTTTCTTGATCGGTTGTTAGCCGGAGAAATTCCCGCTCCCATTTTGAAAGAAGAAGGGCGGCTATTTATTGGAGGTTGGGTGGAGACAAAAAGATTTTCGTGTTGGTTAGGCGATGGACAAAATGCTGCAGGATGGTTGAATTATAAAATGAATGCTTCTGGAGCGAGGTTTGAACTCAAAATCATAAGCAGCGATCCCTCTGTGCGAGGCTGCTTGAAAGTGTCAACAAAGCCTTGGTTGAGAAAAAAGATAGTCGTCTATTTAAACGGAAAACAAATAGAGCAATTCGTTGCAGAAGGAGGGGTGTGGAAATATGAAAAATTCTCAGATGGTGATCAAATATGGTTGATTCCTCAAACTGCTCTTCCTAAAGTTCATTTGACCTTGGTCCATGATAAGATAAAGCTCTCGATTCAAGGGCCTTCAAACACAGAGACTATTCTGTATAGCTCTTCAGATTTGACACGATGGATTCCAGAACAAAGAATTCTTTTAGATGAGAATGGAAAGGCATCTTTCCTTTTACCTCGCAAAAATCTTAAAACCCAATTCTACCGGGTTCAGATCCAGTGACGACTTTTCCCATACTTTACGGCCTCTCTACCACCCGATAGAAACGCATTGGAGACGAAGGGGTTGGATCGATGAAAAAGGCGGTTCCTCCGTCGCCTTCTACTTCTCCCAAGG
>CAZBKV010000521.1:0-1810 GCA_964492575.1 uncultured Verrucomicrobiota bacterium
CTCCAGGACATCATGCCATGCCAGAACGAGCGATGGGGTTCTGTTATCTCAATAATGTGGCCATTGCTGCTCTAGAAGCCCGAAGCCGAGGGATACGACGGATCGCCGTGTTCGACTTCGACGTCCATCACGGCAACGGCACCGAACACATCCTCTACGGGCAAGAAGGCTTCGCCTATTTCTCGGTCCACCAATTTCCGGCTTATCCAGGTACCGGTTATGAGTCCCAACAAAACGTATGGAACTATCCGGTCCTCCCCGGAGCTGACCGGGAAACCTATCAGGATGCTCTCAAACAGGCGTTGGACCGACTTCATGCCTTTGCCCCAGACCTGATCCTGGTTTCCGCTGGTTTTGACGCCTACCGAAATGACCCGATCGCAAATGAAAATCTCGAGGAAGAAGACTACCACTGGCTAGGGCAGCAGCTCCGAAAACTTGGTGTGCCGTTTTGTAGCGCCTTGGAAGGAGGATATAGCGAAGAACTCCCCCAGCTCATTCTCGCCTACTTGCTCGGCTGCGCGGGCCATTAAAAACCGGTAACCCCAAAAGGCCATCATCCGCTTCAACGTGTCTTTCCCCCTCTTCCCTCCGCTTCGGGCCGCAACTTTCCTTGGCCTAGGTTGTTGATTCTGGTAGCCCTTTGCGGGGAAACAAGAGGGAATGAACACAGCAACACAGACAAACAGATCGATTAAAGAAGTGCTGGTCCAGGCCGGGCTGTTGACCCCGGCGCAATTTGAGCGGCTCCGCCAAACCTGGCAGGCCAGTGGCGAAGAAGGCCAACCTCCCTCCCAATCCCTCTTTGATTATCTTATAGAACACAGTGGTCTGCCCCGCACCGAGTTCCTCCAACGCCTGGCGAAAGCCCTGAATTGGCCGTTTCTGCCTAAAATTCCGGTGCCTCACGGAGATGACCCTACCGTCCGTCAAGAACGCCAAAAATTAATGGAACTGCTCTCTCCTAAGCTCGCTTTTCAATACCACGTCATCCCCGTACGGATGGAGGAAGGCCAGATTTACTACGCTGTAAGTGATCCATTTGATCCTACCATGCTTCAAGCGGTCTTATTCAATGCGACTCATCCCCCTCTGTTCGCTTTGGCGGATCGAGACGAAATCGACAAAGCCCTCAATATAATGTACGGGTTGGGAGCCGAAATGTTGGAGGGAGTCGCTCGAGATGAAGAAGAATCAAGCGAAACCGCGGAGAAAGATATCGATACTTCTGACCAAGAAGCCAGCGTCATCAAATTCGTCAACAAAGTCATCCTCGAAGCCTATAAGAGCCGAGCGACCGATATCCATTTCGAACCCCAAGAACACGAGCTCCGAATCCGCTATCGCATCGACGGCATGCTCTACAAAGCTCCCATGCCCGAACACCTCAAAAACTACCAATCCGCCATCATCTCCCGCATCAAGGTCATGGCCAAAATGAACATCGCCGAACGCCGGCTCCCTCAAGACGGTCGCATCAACGTCCGTATCGAAGGCAAAGAGATCGATATCCGCGTCTCCACCGTCCCAACGGTCTACGGCGAAAGTGTCTCCCTCCGCTTACTGACCCGCGATCGCCAAAAGATTACCCTAACCGAGCTCGGCTACCCTGAACGGGAACGAGCCGCCGTCGAGCAAATCATCAACAAACCCCACGGCATCTTCCTGGTCACCGGACCAACCGGTTCCGGAAAATCCACTACCTTGTATGCCTGTCTTCAACAGATCAACCATCCCACCAAACGCATCATCACCATCCCTTCGATTTCGTATTCCACCGGGTCTTCGATGGTGATGATGCGTTTGGTGG
>CAZBKV010000522.1:0-1804 GCA_964492575.1 uncultured Verrucomicrobiota bacterium
GAGGGTTCCAGAGATAAGAGCCGGTGCAAAGGAGGGCGACACGGTAGATCTCCGAAGCCTCCGCATTGTAATGAACCTCCCCACTCATCAGTTCCCAAAACCGATCCGGATACTGAGTGTTAAACAGATCGAACAAGTAATGAGGTGGATTATGATGCGCATAAATCGTGTTGTCCCACAGCATCACCTTACGGCCTAGAAGGAGCTTCTGATAATGCTCCACATCCTCCTTTGTAATCCGCCGGGAACGCACCACCGGCCCGGTCCACACAAACCGCACATCCCGCGGCACCCCAGCACTGACTTTTCGGAGATAGGCTTCCCCGCCGGTCTTGTAATCTCCCCGCGGGGTCCAGTAGTACGGCGGCACCACATACAGACGCACCTGCGGAAACCGCTGACGAAGCCGATCATACAACGTCCGAATCATATAAGCATTGACCAAGGCCAAATCATCCCCAAACCGAGCCCGATCCTTCTCGCTCATCACCCGATACAGCCGTCCGCCCTGATGCACCGGTTTACTGGCAAAATCGTCCAAACAAAGCATCACCCGCCCGCCTCCTGCAGCAGGACCAATGGAACAGGTCCGGACCAACGCCTCCATCTGGGCCGGATCTGACACCACGATATGCGCCTTCCATAAGTAGTAAGGATTCACAAACGGCATACAATCCAGGCCCCGCACCCGCATGAAACGGGTCATGTCCTGAACAAAGGTCTTGTACTCCTCCGACGGATTCGGCCAGCGGTCCTTCCCAATCGTGGTGTAGCAGATATTTAGACAATTGAACTTAGCATTGGGTGCCCAGCATCCAGCGGCTCGTAGCTTGACCCAGTTCTGACCAAACCCCTTAAACGACCGAAGCCGGAAAACCGGCCAATCCCGAATCACCCCAGGATGCAACCACAGCCGATCCCCCTCCACTTCTAACATCTGGGCCAAGGTCTTCGTGCCAAAATACGCTCCCACTGGATCCGCTCCGAAAATCGTCACACGGATCTGCCCCGCCACCCTTCGGCAAACCAAGGCATATCCTTCGGAATGAGAAACAGGTCGCACTTGGATGGCCTTTAGTTCCCTCTGCCCCATCTCGTTTTCCCCAAAATCCAACAAGAACACGACCCGAGCCGATTCGGGCCAACGTCCCCCTTCCACCACCGTCGGCGCCGGAAATCCATGCTCCAAAAACCAACGCTGAATCTCCGCAGCACCGATTTGGATCGGACTGGGAGCTCCAAACGGAAGGACAAGAAAGATCGACTTGGAACCCTCCTTTTTCCGAACCGCACTCTGCCTGCGAGCCAGTTCCCATCGCCCTTTTTCCCACCGTTCTTCCTGGGGCGGAGGCAAGATCGTTCCGGTGTAAAAATGAGGCCACGGATGAAGAGCAAATCCTCCGGTTTGACTTTCAAAGGCCTTGGCCGTTCGAATCCCTATCCCCAGGCCGATCCCCACCGCAACCGCGAATATCCATGCCGTCTTCCGCATCGCAAACTCCTTTCCTTTGGGAAATCCCAATCCCTGTGTTTTAAACCAATCTGCCCCAAGCCATCCCTTTCGGCAAGCCTGGGAAAGGCGCTTTGAAACCGATCTAACAGGTACACCCAACATAACGCCAGAGCTTGTCCGAAAAAGAGAAAATACTAGTTAATCTTTGCCTCTCTCTTGGCGCGCTGGGGACAGCGCGCCCTACCACCCATGACCTTCCGTATGCCATTGGAAAGGTAGGGCGGTTTGTCCTCAAACCGCCGCGTGAAATTTCATTTCCCCCTTTTCCCCGGCGCGCTGGGGACAGCGCGC
>CAZBKV010000523.1:0-1785 GCA_964492575.1 uncultured Verrucomicrobiota bacterium
GCCAAAGCCCGTTGGTCAGCTCAAAGATCCCAACCGGAACATGGGCCTCGACGAGATTTAGACCTTCTGGAATCGAATAATCAACCCATACGTTGCTGGCCGTAGCCGGACCTTGATTGGTCAGCAAGAGATGGATTTCTCCGATCTGCCCCTGAAGCAACCGATCCGGGAAGGAAACCAATGTAAGAGAAAGGTCCGCTTCCTCAGACACCCGAACAGAAAGAAGCCGTTCATTATTTTCGAGCCGGAGATCATCCGTTTCCGATCGAACTGTAACCTGGTTGGTAGAAAGACCGATGGTCTCCGGCCGAAGAACCCATCCGATCGAGGCCACTTCCCCCGCCGGCAAGTCGCCTAACTGAAATACGACCGAGCCCGTATTTGTATCTACCAGGAATGGAAACGCATCGGCTTCCACTTGGACGAACGACCAGTTTGGAGCCAATCCAAGCTCAAGAACTACATTGCTGGCGGTATGAGGACCGAGGTTCGTGACCAGGCAATGGACCGTCAATTCCTTCCCAACCGAAGCCACCCCAGGCCAATCCGGAACCTCAACGGTCAGATCTGCCGAAGGACACACCGTAAGCACGACGGTGGTCTGATTATTCGTCTCGACCGGATCAAACGTATAAGCCTGAGCCTGAAAGAGATTCGTGGTTGGCCCTAAATCCAAGGCCACAAAAGAAACCAACCCGGTCAAGACCCCCGCAGGAGGAAGTTCTTCCAACGTGACCTTTCCGCCGCTCTCCTCTACCTGTGCCTCTCCTTCCGAGCTAAGAAGATTGGTAAGATGAAGATGTGGATCTGGGAGAATCTGAAGCTCTACGGCCTGGGCTGGGGCATTCCCTAAATTCGTGACACCCCAGGCCACAGGAACCGCTTCTCCCAAATGTGCCTTCGATACCAACGGCGTGGCCCATACGGCAAGATCAGTGCTTGGCTCCACAGGCCAAGAGGCTTCGGCTATATTGTTATCCAAAGACGGATCAATCTCAAACGCCTCAACCGTAGCCGGCAAAGTAAAGGTTCCGCTTTCGGTTGGGACGGCGACAAGATGGACTCGAAACGCCCCACCCACCGGAAGGCTGTTCAAATGAACCGTCCATCCGTTGGTTCGTATCTCAATCTCTGCCTCTTCATTGGTCCGAAGGATTTCAATTTGGGTGGATCGAACGTGAAGCGGTTGGGGAATCTGAATTTGGACTTGGGAGGCATCTGCCGGCCCCTTATTTGTCACGATCAATCCAAACGACATCGGTTGTCCGACGACGGCTCGGCCTTCTGGCGGTTCCCAAAACAAGGCCAAATCGCTCACATTTCGAGCCTCCCAATCCACCGTAGCTTCATTGTTCTCTGGAGTAAGATCAATCTCTTGACCTTGAATTTGAACCCGAACAGTTCCCGGACCCGGCTCTTCCGCCTGCCAAACCCATTCCAGGGTAGCCGTCTGTCCCGCCGGTAAGTCTCCCAACGCCCAGTTCCAGACCGCATTGGTCTCTTGTCCAAAGGTGCCGAACGTTACGTTGGTCTCTAGAATTTTTACGGTCTCCGGCACCTCAATCTGGACGTTCACCGAAGAAGCCAAGGCAGGTCCTTGATTGGTGATCACAATCCGATTCGTCACCGGCAACCCGACTCCCACCGGCGTGGGAATCTCCACTTTCAACAGCTTCAGATCCGCCACCGGATGGACATTCCAATGCACCTCCAACGTATTATTCGTAAGATTTGGATCCCATACGTCCGAGGTGACACGCGCCAGGTTGGTCCAAAGACCGATTT
>CAZBKV010000524.1:0-1784 GCA_964492575.1 uncultured Verrucomicrobiota bacterium
CTTACCCTCTGAGTCCTAAAAGAGCAAAGACTGGGATCGAAAGAAGGTTTTGGCGAATTAATGCCAGGATCCTCCACCACTGCACAAACCACTTTACCTGGTTTTGTCTCCTTCCACTAGACAAAATGCCTCCTTCCGTACACGGACCTTGATCCAGAATGGAAGGGCGAAAAGCTCTCCTCCCAACGCGTCAATCCGCATCCACAAACTCTTCCTCTTCTTCTGCCGCTATCACTTCTCAAGCCGACTATCACAGTCGAGTCTATTCCCCTGAATCCGTTTGCCTATGGGTTTACTTTTGCTACTTTTAACTCTTCACGGAGTGGGATCCTTCAAAAAGCATGAACCTTTTCCTCCCTTGTCACCCTTCCCGCCAGCTCCAAGCCCGCCTAGAGCTTGTTTGGGAAAGAGGTTAGCAAGAATTCCTGGCTGCCTTGTAGGGATTTGTTTTTAGAATTTTTCGGATAAGCTTTAGGAAAGCACAGAGTGAGAAGAAGAGAAAGGCGGCTTTGATAGAGCCGCCTTAAATGGCTATAAAGGATTATGGAAAGCCATTTTATTTAGGAAAAACTTAAGTCTAGTTCAGTCGGATAATGGCCGGTGCCGGGATGGACGGCATGGAGTTGGAGGCGGACTCCGTCCGGACGGAGCCAGGCTTCCACCCATCCCACCGGTTGTTGCGGAGAGAAGGAATACCCGAGGGCCGGGATGTTGATCCATTGGAGTCGATCCCGTTTTTCCACATGCCATACATGGGAATGTCCATAGCAGAGGGCTTTGACTTGGGGATGTTGCTTGGTTAAGGCCAGCAGTTGGTCCACGTCCTGTAGGTCGCCTTTATTGTGTCCCAGGGTGTGATGGAAGAAGAGAACCGTGGGGGTTTGCGGATCTTGCTGAAGTTTCTTTTCCAGCCAGCGGAGTTGTTCTTTGCCTAGTAGGCCGGGGGTGTAATTCGGTCGTTGCAGAGAGTCCAAAAGGATGAGACGGACCGAACCGACGGCGTCTACCTGGATGTGTTTGGATTGGAGCGGGCTGGGGCGGATGAGGTCTCCGAAGGCGGCCCGGAAGTTTTGCCGGTTGTCGTGATTTCCTAAAGCAAAGAGGGCCGGGACTTGCTGGAGCATGGGGGTAAGGAGCTTGCGCAGTTGCTGGTAATCCCCCGGCAGGCCTTTTAAACGGGCAAGATCGCCGCAGAAGACCGCCAGATCCGGATCGGCGGCGATGATTTGCGGGACGGCTTCTTTCATGTTTTGGACCATGGAGAAGCCCCGGTAGGTCTCATGGACGTTTTGGGGGATGTGAGTGTCGGCAAGGAGGGCTAGATGGATCGGATGTTTTGCGTCGGCTCGGAGGCGGAGGTCAAAGATTCCAAAAAGAGAGCCTAGCCCGGCAAGGGTGACGGTTTGGATCCACCGACGTCGGGTCATGCGCATTCCCGGATCGGTGGTGAGGGACGGAGTAGCCTTGCAGTGAGAGACCATCGCTTGGTCTTGATTTGTGGGGGTCGTACTTTGTGCTGTCTTTTTCATAACACCCAGTTTAGGGAATTCGTTGAAGAAATGGCAATGCTGGAAGTTTTCGGAGATGAGAAGGATACCAGCTTGGCTTTTCCTTTCTAAATGCCAAAATCTGTTCAAGTTTCCCAAAAATTCGTGGGGAAAGGGGGGGCGAAGTTTCCTTGCATTTTCTTCTGGGATAACGGCATGAGGGGGGCGTTTGTTTATGGAGAGACGTGGTTTGTTCAGTGGAAATGAGGCCATCGCACGGGCGGCGAGGGATTCAGG
>CAZBKV010000525.1:0-1774 GCA_964492575.1 uncultured Verrucomicrobiota bacterium
GGTAGGGCGCGCTGTCCCCAGCGCGCCGAGATACAAAAAATGGACGGATGCTTTTTCGGACAACTCTAGCAGAGCTTCCGTCTCCTTTCCCGCGAAGAAGCGGTCTGATGGATGGCTCTCTCTTTGGAACCTTTTCTTCCCCTTTGTCTGGCTGTATGGCAGAACAGGAAGTCGCCATGGAAGAAATCGCAACACAACAACGACCTACCAGGCAGGGTGGTCCGGAAAATCCCTGGCCGGACGAGTCGGAATATCAGCTCCCGATCCATGGATTCGAAGGCACTCCTGAGGAGATCGAACGCCAGTGGTTTGAGACGGCCTACCGCGGCCGGGGAGATATCCTGCCCCAGCTTACGCTCCGAGCCGTTCTGATGGGAGCCTTGTTGGGTGGATTTCTTTCGTTGACGAATCTCTACATCGGCCTCAAAGCCGGATGGGGTTTTGGCGTCGCCATCACCGCCTGCATCCTCTCGTATGCCATCTGGACTGGACTATATAACATGGGAATCGCAAAGACCCAAATGTCGGTTCTCGAAAACAACTGCATGCAGTCCACCGCAAGCGCCGCCGGCTATTCCACAGGAAGCACCTTGGTTTCCGCATTTGCCGCTTACATCCTTCTCAACGGCAAAGCCTTGCCGTTCGGCCTCACCATGGCCTGGGTCTTCTTTGTCGCGGTGCTGGGTGTGACGATGGCGATTCCCATGAAGCGGCAGATGATTAATGTAGAACAGCTGCGATTTCCCAGCGGGATCGCTGCTGCAGAAACCCTGCATGCCTTACACTCGCAAGGAGGGCATGGACTCCGCGCCGCCAAGGCCCTGGGCATCGCCGGACTGATCGCTGCGCTGGATAAGTTTTGGGCGGAAGGTCTCCCGCTCATCAGCGCACGATTGGCTCCGCTGACCAGCACTTCGTTGCTGGAACGGCTCCAGAAATTCCTCCTTGGAGAGCAGACGTATAACCTCTGGCACGGTCGAACGATGGTTTTTTCCTGGGACTTCATCTTCGTAGCGGCAGGGGCTCTGACCGGAATGCGTGTCTGCGCGACGTTGCTGGTGAGTGCTACGCTCTGTTGGGGGGTCTTTCTTCCCATCCTTCAGCATAAAGGGCTGGTCTCTCAGCAAGCCGGTTTCCGAGAGGCCGTCCAATGGACACTCTGGGCTGGAACAGCTTGCATGGTCACCGGCGGAATCCTGTCGTTCTTCCTGCAGTGGCGGACGTTGCTTCGAGCGTTCCGGAGTTTAAAAGAGGCCTTTGTAGGACGGCGTGGGCAGATTGAAGATGAAATTGAAGCCATTGAGACCCCCATGTCCTGGTTCGTCGTTGGACAAGTGATTTCCATGGTTGCCTTGGCCTGGCTGGCCTATGTGAGTTTTGCGATGCCGTGGTGGGAAAGCGTGTTGGCGGTGATTCTCTCCTTCCTCCTTGCGGTGGTAGCCTGCCGGGTAACTGGAGAGACGGACACCACGCCTATCGGGGCCATGGGAAAAGTCACGCAGTTGACCTTCGGGCTCCTTCACCCCGGAAATATGAACGTGAATTTGATGGCTGCGAATATTACGGCCGGATCGGCCGCTTCTGCGGCGGACCTGCTGACGGATCTCAAGAGTGGGTATCTCCTGGGAGCCAATCCTCGAAAACAGTTTCTCGCTCAATTTTCCGGAATTTTTGTAGGGACGTTGATTACCGTGACGGCATTTTCCTTCCTGACCAAAGATCCCAGCGTGATCGGCGGCTCCCAATTTCCGGCTCCTGCGGCCCAGGCCTGGGC
>CAZBKV010000526.1:0-1769 GCA_964492575.1 uncultured Verrucomicrobiota bacterium
ATCGGTCAAAGAATCGCCCTTGGAGCAAGATGCAAGATATAAAGGCGGGCTATCCCAGCGCACCGAATGGGAGCGACGGCCTCCGGTCGGTCTGCAGAAATTTTTGAATTGGGAGGGTCCACCTCTGGCAGGACCGCTGAGGAATCAAAACACAAAAAATGGGAGGGACGGGCTACCGCCCGGTCCGTAAGTTTAACGGGAGAGACAACCTCTGGCCAGCACCTCACATCTCACATCTTACGTCTCACGTATCACGTCTTACGTCTCACATCTCACGTCTCACGCTTCACGGCGGACCCGCTGTAAGCGGTCCCTCCCAGGGAAATTTTATAAGCCTCCCTTCCGGTGGTGGTTTGAGACAAACCGCTCCCTACAAACAACCCCTAACACCCCCGGAAAAGAACAAACGCCAAACCTCTTGACGCCACTCGTCCAGCAACCGCAAACTGTGAACTTAAATCAGATACAATGAGATAACAAAGCCTTGGACGGAAAAGATGATCCTGAGGGATGAAAAACCAGACGCCATCCTGACCATCAACGGGTTGTCCGCCTACCCGAAGATCCCAAAATCGCCCCCTACAAGCTCGTTCAGGAAGGCAAAGTCCCCGGTCAGAAGGTGGGCTGTCACTTACGTTTTCCGGAACGAAGCCATCGGTTACTGGGTTGAAGAGACGCCCCCGATGATCAGAAAAACGAGGAAGCTGATAATGGCAGGGCCTTGGTTGCACGAAATCTTCACAGACGGCGACTCTTATATTTCCTGATGCGTAATTGATGGATAAATTATTCAAGGCGCGAATGTTTGCGAGCGGGAAGATGGAGCCATGCCTTTGCCGATCCATATGTACAAGCAGGCTATCGCCGACTTCTGTCGGCGCTGGCGTATTGTCGAATTCGCAGTTTTCGGATCTGCACTGCGGGAGGACTTCCGCCCCGATAGCGACGTGGACGTAATGGTCACCTTCGAGCCGGGCGTGCAGTGGTCCTTTCAACAATGGCTGGAGATGATCCGCGAACTAGAAGGCGTCTTCGGCCGCAAGGTAGACTTGGTCGAACGGCGCTGGATTGAGGAAAGCAAAAACTACATTCGTCGGAAGCATATTCTGAACCACTTAGAGCGTGTCTATGTGGCGGGATGATGCATACCTTCTCGACATGTTGATCGCTGCGAAGGAGGCTCGTGAGTTCAGCACAGGTCTCTCCTGGAAGGCGTTCCAAAGTAGTTCTCTGCATCAGCACGCGATTGCTGAGGCGCTGGAGAATATCGGTGAAGCAGCGCGTAAGGTATCAGACGAAACGAAGGCAGCCCACCCGGAGATCCCGTGGGACCAGATTGTAGCACTACGGCACCGGATCGTCCATGATTACTTCCATCTCGACTTGGTCAGAATATGGACGATCGTATAGGAAGGTGTGCCTAGATTAATCGAAATGCTTGAACCGCTGGTACCTCCAGAGGAGCCATGATGTCACCCCTACACTCCCAACACTCTAGCTCCCCTCATGCGAAAGGCATCCCACAAATATACCAAACTGAAATCCTGCCTAATCTTGCTGTCTGACGGACTTTACTTCTTTCAAATCTCAAAAACTCCTTGAGAGAGAAGGGGAAAAGCGAAAAGAAGGGGTTCACGTTCTGGCGAAACGGGCTCGAAGGGATGGGAGGGAAACTCCGGCTAGATCGAGGATTTGCTGTTGCTGGGCGTCGGTCGGATCATCTTGTAGCCCAAGAAGGTCTCCTTCCGCCACAGCCCTACCACTCCAAT
>CAZBKV010000527.1:0-1759 GCA_964492575.1 uncultured Verrucomicrobiota bacterium
GGGAATGGAAAGGTAGGGCGCGCTGTCCTCAGCGCGCCGGGGAAAAAGGGAATGAAATTTTATGACGGCGGTTTGAGGACAAACCGCTACCTTTTCTTGACATCCGAAAGCCATGTGGCGGTAGGGCGCGTTGTCCTCAACACGCCGTAAAAATGAAACACGAAATTTCCTTGGCGGCGGCTTGAGGACAAGCCACCCTACCTACCCATGAGCATTCGAAAGGGAAGTTGAAAGGTAGGGCGCGCTGTCCTCAGCGCGCCGTGGGAGAAGGAGAAAATGAAATTTCATGACGGCGGTTTGGGGACAAAACGCCCTGCCTTTCCTTGGCATCCGAAAGCCATATGTGGTAGGGCGCGCTGTCCCCAGCGCGCCGAAGAAGAAATAGATGATTTTGCGGCCGTCTGGGGAGGACCGCCTTGGCTTTTGTTTTCCCTTCCTTATCAGTCTCTGGAGAGAAAAATTGGATAGGATGCATTGCCTAAAGAGGGCTTTTGACCGAGAAGAAACTTGTAAAAACTCTCCGCTTCATGTTATGGTAATTTTATGAACTGGCTACGAACGGTAGTGATTCTTTCCCTTGTGTTGGTCCCGTGGACCCGTGCGGAAGTAGTGACGGTTCGGTTGAACGGAGGCGGGGCGGTCAAAGGGGATCTGCTGGCAGAGCGTGGGGATCGAGTGATCCTGGATCTCGGGTTCCGGGTCTTAGAGATTCCCAAGACCGCCATCATGCAGATCGTCCGAGGCAAAGTCCCTAAAGGGAAATCCACCTCAGCCAAGACCCCAGCAGCAGCGGAAAAGGGGGCCTTTTATCATGTGGCGACCGGCTGGCGTCCGGAACGGACCGTTCAAGAATGGGCCAAACAATTAGGGGAAGCGGTCGTAATCGTCAAAACCCCTAAAGGCTTAGGCTCGGGTTTCTTCATCAACGAAGAGGGTTATCTCATTACAAACTTCCATGTCATCGAAGGAGAGACGGATATCTCGGTAGAAGTCTTCCGCCGTCGGAACGGTCAGTTGGAACGGAAGACCTATCACAAGGTCAAAATCATAGCCCTCAATCAATTCAAAGATCTGGCCTTGCTCCGGGTCTATGGGGAAAAGGGAGAGAAATTCCATTGGGTTTACCTGGCCCAGCCGGACAGCGTGCGGGTAGGCGATCGGGTCTTTGCGATTGGGAATCCTTTGGGCTTGGAACGGACCCTGACGGAAGGGATCATCAGCAGTACTACCCGAGAAATGGAGGGAGAACTGTATATTCAAACAACCACCCAGATCAATCCCGGCAACAGCGGCGGCCCGTTGTTTAACCTGCGGGGTGAAGTGATTGGGGTGACGAATATGAAGGTTTTGTTCGGAGAAGGACTTGGGTTTGCGATTCCGGTGAATCGAGTCATTGAATTTTTAAAATACCGTGACGCCTTTGCTTACGACAATGACAATCCCAGCAACGGCTACCGCTATCTCCCACCTCCAACCGCCGCTGATTCGAAATAACTCTCCACCTTCCTTCTGCTCCTAGGATCAGGAAAATTGCCCAATCCGTGTCACGCCTTCACAAGCGTGGAGCGCACCCGAAAAAATCGGCTGAGTCGTTTGAAGGGAAGGCTTTGGAGGAGAGAAAACATTGGATGAAAAGCAGGATCGCAGCGGATGGGAGGATAGAGGGAAAGATTTCTTGCGGCGGCTTGGGGACAAGCCGCCCTACCTACCCCTGGGCGTTCGAAAGGGAATTGGAAGGTAGGGCGCGCTGTCCCCAGCG
>CAZBKV010000528.1:0-828 GCA_964492575.1 uncultured Verrucomicrobiota bacterium
GCTGTCCCCAGCGCGCCGTAAAAATGAAACACGAAATCTCCTGCGGCGGCTTGAGACAAGCCGCCCTACCTTTCCCTGGGCATCCGAAAGGGAACCGCAAGCTAAGACACGCTAATATAGAAAATTGACTGATACCCTTTTTCGGACAAGCTCTAAACATAAGGGATTGGACTTGAGGAATCCGGCTCTGGGATAGGGCATGGTGTGGATGGTAGGAGATCAGCTTTTCCAAAGGCGACAAAGGGGAGTGGTTTCCTTCGATGTAGGGAACACGCTGCTGGAACCTTACCCGTCCGTCGGCCGGGTTTATGTCGAGGTGGCCCGTCGGTTTACAAGCGATCCGATTTCGGCCGAAGCCGTAGAAGCGGCCTTTTATCGGGAATGGCGACGGCGGAGTCGCCACTTCGATTATAGCCGGGAGAGCTGGCGGGAATTGGTCCGGGCCGTGTATCGAGGGATTCACCCGATCGGGGAAGACCCAGAGTATTTTCAGGTGTTGTATGAGCATTTTGCCGGGCAAGAGCCCTGGCGGATTCGGTCGGAGACCTGGTCGATTCTTCGTCAGTTGCGACAGCTCGGGTTTCGGTTGGCGATTGTGAGTAATTGGGATTCGCGGCTGGAACGAGTGCTTCGCAGCCTGGGACTTTATGGTTGGTTTGAGGTGGTTTTGATTTCGGACCAGGTGGGGTATCGGAAGCCCGATCTTCGCATCTTTCGGGAACTGCAACGTCGGCTCCAGGTCCCTGCCCGGCAGATTTACCACATTGGGGATGCGGTCATAGCGGATTATGGTGTTTCTCGGTCGTACTAGTGAGTTGGCCACTATCG
>CAZBKV010000528.1:838-1751 GCA_964492575.1 uncultured Verrucomicrobiota bacterium
GGCTCGGGAGGCCGGGTTTCAGGCCATTTTGCTGGATCCGCGGGGGGAATACCCCTGGATTCGGCCTCGGATTCGTTGCCTTCGGGAACTGACCCGATGGCTTCTTCTGAAAGTGGAGCGGGAAGAGACGAGCATTCCGGTCCGGCTATAAGCCGACCCTCCCTTTTTGCGTCCTACCGGCCCTGGCAGAGCCCCATCTTTCGTTCACCTGCCGAGAGATTACGATTTTCGCCTTGTCCTTTCGGCGCCAACAAAGGTCCCTCAACAACCTTGCTATCAGAAACCATTTTATATAACGTTCATTTTTAACCTTAAATACCAAGACCGTCCGGTTTTTGTGCGGCTGATTGTGAAAAAACTGTAAATTTCCGCTTGACATTTTTTGGACTTCAGAAATACAGGTTAAATTAGCGAAACAGACCGCCTGTCGGCCTGGGGAGAGAGGTTTTTGGGTTGACAGGCGGTTTGGACGCGGCAGGTCCGGGTGGACCCAGGCCGCAACAAAGTCAACGAAAACAATAAAGGAAACCGAAAAACCTACAAGGAGGAGGGAACGATGAAAACCAGAAGAGTCTACACAACAAGAGGCTCAAGCGGTTTTACTCTGATCGAGATGATTGGCGTCCTGGCCATCATCGCCCTGCTCGCAGGGATGCTGGTACCCAGGATCGTTGAGGCCATCAAAGAGGCCAGGATTCAAAGTACAGTAGTAAGCCTTAATACCTTAAAAGCCGCAGTCGCCCAATATTATGCGAAATATGGAACGTTAAAAAATTTGAATTCAAACCATGCGGACCAAACACTTGTAGAGAAAGGGTTATTAGATAAACTTTTCGAAGCAAAGGTGGGAAGTTCGGCAAGCGTGGTTGTAAAAAGCGGGAGTGATTTAGCAGGACAAGGTCTTCCTCGATAT
>CAZBKV010000529.1:0-1746 GCA_964492575.1 uncultured Verrucomicrobiota bacterium
ATCGGAGGAGAGGTGACACCGGATTTGTTGGTGGCAGGATGTTTGCTTTTGGCGTGCGTTCGATGGTTTCGGCCGGATTGGAGCTGTCGAGGGAAGATCCAGCTTTGGAGTGGGGTGCTGTGGGGGGTGGCCTATTTGGCTAAGGCTGTGGCTTTGCCGGCCGGGGTGCTTTGGCTGGCCACAGCGGTCCTGTTTCATCGGATTTGGGCAAAGGCAAGCTGGAGACAACTCAGTCGGGCTTTATGCCGGACGGTTCTTGCCGCAGGGGTGATAATAGTCCCTTGGGTGACGGTTTTGAGTTTGAAGTATCATCGGCTTACCTTCAGCACGGCGGCAGAAGCGGCTCATGCCATTGTAGGGCCGAACTGGCCGGCGCCGGTGCATCCATTCGGTTTGACCCTTCATTCGGTGGAACCGGGCCGGATTACTGCCTGGGAAGATCCTACGTCTCTTGCCTATCCTCGCTGGTCTCCGTTCGCCAATGTTGAGGCGTTTCGGCATCAATGCCGGGTTTGCCTTCGGAACATAAAGTATGAATTCCATATCTTGAACGGCTTTGATCTTCTAGGGCTCGGTATTTTTGTTTTGATAGGAACGGTAGGAGTGGGAGCGATTCGGAGGGATCTTTGGCAGCAATGGAAGACGGGGTGGATGGTGTGGCTGGTGCTTGGGTGGTGTCTTCTTTTTCTTCCTGGCTATCTTAGCCCGCGGGAGGAGCGATATTTTTATGCCGGTTATCCTCTTTTGGTGATCCTTGCCTTTTGGGGGATGGAGCGAATGGGGCAATGGCTTCCTCATTCGCATAAGCGGCTTTCTTTTTGGCTTCGCTGGTTGGTGGTAGGATCTTTTGGGGGAATTCTGATTCTGCGGGGGATCGCGGCGTGGGAAAGAGATGGTCGTTGGCCGGTGTATGCGGCTCAGATCGTGGCGCAGGCGATTGAGCGGGAAGGAGATGGGGGTGCGGTGGCCGGTTCAGGGTTTCTCCAGAGTGAACGCGTAGGACTTTATGCCGCTTATTTTCTGGGGATTCCCTGGGTTGGGGATCAGGAAGGTTTGCCGGAGGATCGGTTGGAGGCATTGGGGGTTCGTTGGGTGGTTTTGCGTTTCAGTCGGCCGGAAAATAAACGATTCCAAAAAGATCCGCTATACGAGGAGGTCAAGGGACTTTCGTGGGGGATCCGAGGGGCCCCGGAATTTCCGATTCGGGTTTATCATCGGATAGGCGGGAAGGGAGATGGAAAGAAGCAGGCTGCGGGGGATACCGTTTTTCCACTCGGCAAGGCTTCGGGAGGGAGCAAGAATCGTAAGATGATTGCCAAAGGTAGATAAGCAAGGTAGGGAAAGCCTTTTATTCTTATGGGAAGAGCGATTCGAAAGGGATTCTTAAAAGAGGAGAGACTCTTGCAGAGGGTGGTCCAATCGCAGAGGGATCAATTCAGGCAGAAAACGATCAAAGTAGTAGTTTTGAATTAGGAGTGCAAAAAGGATAGGTCCAATGTTAGATGCACTTTTTTATCCGCGATCGATTGGAATCATAGGGGCTTCTCGTAGTCCTGGAAAGGTGGGTTATGCTTTGGTGTCCAATTTGGTGGAGAGTGGCTACGAGGGGAAGCTTATCCTGGTCAATCCCAAGGCAGAGGAGATCCTGGGCATTAAGTGTTATCCGAGTTTAGAGGCGGCAGGGGAGAAGATTCAGCTAGGAATTGTTGCGGTGCCGCGGCCGGCGGTCAAGGAGGCGGTGGAGAG
>CAZBKV010000530.1:0-1739 GCA_964492575.1 uncultured Verrucomicrobiota bacterium
TCCCTTTCGAATGCTCATGGGTAGGTAGGGTGGCTTGTCCTCAAGCCGCCGCATCATTTATTTTCAATCTCTTCTTCGGCACGATGGGGAGGGACATCGCGCCCTAAAAACTTCTGTTCCATGAAGGGCGGTTGTTTGATGGATGCCTGGGCGAAAAACCGTTCGGCTCCTCCTTGCCGGAAAAGGATAGGCACCGTAAGGTGGGAGGGACGGAGATGCATGAGTTGACGATTGCCCAAAACGCGATCGAGGTAGCGGAAGAGGAAGCCCGGAACGTGGGAGCGGACCGGGTGAGGAAGATTTATCTTTCGATCGGCAAGATGACCGGCGTGGTGCGGGAATCCCTCGAGTTTGCGTTTGAGATTGCTCGGCAAGGAACACGGGCAGAAGGGGCGGAGTTGGTGATTGAGGAGGTCCCGCCGGTGGCTCGGTGTGAGGAGTGTGGAACGGAGTTTGAATGTGCCGACTTTCAATTTCAGTGTCCCAACTGTGGGGCGTTGGCCTCTCGGTTGATTCGGGGTACGGAGCTGAACGTGGTGAAGATTGAGTTTGCTTAATTTAAAAGCGGAAACAAATTAGCAATGGTTTTGAAAGACGGAGGGACGAGCTATGTGCACAGAGTGCGGTTGCGGCGAATATTCCCAAAACAAAATCAAAATCTTCCGTCCAGGAGCCGAGACCTCCACAGAAACGCTTTCTTCTCCGGTTCCTTCCGGCCTTTCTTCCCATGGGCATGAGCATCATGAGGGGGCGCATTCCCATCCTGGCCTGCATGGGCACGACCATCCTCATCCGCATATCCATTCTCATTCCCATGCTCATGACCATGGGGGCGATAAGGAGTCGGGGACTCGAATCGTTCAGCTTGAGCGGTCGCTTCTGGAGCAGAACGATCGGTTAGCCGAACGGAACCGGGGGTTTTTTCTGGCCCAGAAGCTCTTTGTCGTCAACATGATCTCCGCTCCGGGATCCGGCAAGACCACGTTGTTGGCAAAGACGGCGGAGGCCTTGAAAGGGAAGTTGCGGATTGGGGTGATTGTGGGGGATTTGGCTACGGGGAACGATGCCGCCCGCTTGCAACAAGCCGGGATCGAGGCCGTTCAGGTGACGACTGGTAATGTCTGTCATCTGGACGCCCAGATGGTCCATCGAGCCTTGCGTCAGCTTCCTCTGGATTCAATCGATGTGCTTTTCATCGAGAATGTGGGCAATCTGGTCTGTCCTGGAGATTTCGATCTGGGGGAGGCGGTGCGGGTGGTTTTGTTTTCCGTGACCGAAGGGGAGGATAAGCCGTTGAAGTACCCGCCGGTGTTTCATTCGGCGCAGGCAGTGGTGATTACCAAGAAGGATTTGGCCGAGGCTTGTGGATTTGATCGGGAACAGGCGTTGGAGGCGGTACACCGCATCGCTCATCATGCCGAGGTCTTTGAGCTTTCGGCTCGAAGTGGTGAGGGGATGGACGGCTGGTTGGCCTGGCTTCAGCGCCAACGAGAGCGGTATTTGCAAGAAGCGATGGGTTGAGACTTCGGTTTTCTAATCTTCAGGGAACCTCGAAGCGGAGGATTCGGAGGAACCGATGAGGACACTGCACCTTTACATTTTACGGCAAATCCTCGCCACTTTGGTCCTCACGGTTCTGACGCTGACGTTTGTCCTCGTTCTGGGAAATCTCCTTCGGGAGATTATGCAACTGCTGGTCAGCGGCCGGGTGAGTTTGGGCTTGGTGTTGAAGGCGTTGG
>CAZBKV010000531.1:0-1737 GCA_964492575.1 uncultured Verrucomicrobiota bacterium
TTTATCCCACGAGCATCCGGATCGGGAAGGAGGAATCAACCTTTTTGTGACTCCGTCGTTGCCGAGGGAGAGGAAGATCCAGTGGGCTTAGGCGGTTCCACAGCTGCGGGGACATTTTGGGTTCGCGCCAGGAGCTTTTTCACGCTTCCCGAAATCTTGATATAGGAACCGACCACCGACATGCCCAAGGCAATCAGAAGGAAGAAGTTGAAGACCAACCGTCGCCAGCCTTGGCCCACTGCGTCGCCGAGGTAACTCCGTTTGTTTTGGAGGATGAAGAAGATCAGATAAGCGATCGGCAACATCGTAAAGGCGATGGCCGAAGCCATCACAGGGAGCCAGATCGGGCTGGGGATCATCACGCCTAGAATTCCAATGACCGGGACCAAGGTGAACATGCGATACCGCTTCGGGGTGTATTCCAGCCCAAACATTTCGCATACCGTAAAACCTGTGCAGACCATATGTGCACTAATGGCCCCGCAAGCCATGCCCATGAATCCGAGGTCAAAGACGATTCGTCCCAAGGACGACCCCCAGACCGTTGCCAAGCTTCGGGCCGCATCAATGGGTTTGAATCCCGACATATGGACATCCGGTCCCAGAATCGTTCCGAACGGAGGTTGATGCAGCGTAGAGGCCATCCCAACGATGATCAAAGAGGTCAAAATCACATAGGGCAAAAAGAGGGACATCACCAGATCGAACCTCGCCAACCCTTTGTGATGTTTCCCCCATCCTTTGGCGAGTAGGGAATACGGGTAAAGGAAGGTCATGTTGATGCCGACGGCTGCCCCGATGGCACCCAGGATCGTCGTGGTGACTCCTTCTCCTTTTGGGATTTGGAAGGTAAAGAAGCCTTTTAGGATATCCAGCAAATGCACTTTTCCACGGGTAGCCTGCACGATGACCACCACCAAAAACGAAACCATCACAAGACTGATGACCAGCCGGATAAATCGCTCGTACAACCGAATCCCGGCACTTTTCGAGCCGTAGTTCCAGGTCATGTAGATGTTGATGGCTAGAATCAGGAGACCGGTGCCGAATCGGACTACGATCTCAGCCCCTTTGGCATTCAGTCCGGCTACGTTCGCCAGATCCCAAGCGGCCCCACCCAGCAGTGCGTATTGACCGAAATGCCAGATCACCGTGGAAACGACCGTAGCCAGGGCCCAGAGAAACGCCATCGCCGGATGGATCTCCCGAGAGACAATCAGGTAGGCCCGTTCCCCTTTGGTCAACGTAATGTTTGCCAAAGCCGCCAACATGCATATCCCAAGGAACATCGCCACCGGCTGAACCCAGAGAAGTTGGTACCCGAAGAAGGCACCGGCGACTACCGAGGCCGTCGCACTTCCGGCACCCAGGGTCATGGCGCTTTGGAGCCAGGCAGGGCCGGTAAGCTTAAAGTATCCTTTGATTCGTTCCAGCAGCGGCTTGGTTTCCAGCTGTTGGAGATACTCCTCTTCCTGCCGAAGCTTTTCCGGGTCCCACTTTCGGGTCATCGGCAGCCCTGCCTCTTGCTGTTTTCTCTCCTCAGCCATGGCCAATAGAATGAAAGAAAAGAGCCAAACCGATCAACTTTAAAGCCGACCAGGAAAAAAGGCATCCGTCAACAAGCGTCCGGAAGAGAAGAAGAAGAATGATACGGCGGCTTGAGGACAAGCCGCCCTACCTGTCCCTGGGCGTTCGAAAGGGAATTGGAAGGTAGGGCGCGCTGTCCTCAGCGCGCCG
>CAZBKV010000532.1:0-1730 GCA_964492575.1 uncultured Verrucomicrobiota bacterium
TTGTAGACTGTGGGATGCGGTCCGAACTTGCCCTCTTTGTCGAGGAACATGGGTTCGGTGAAAGTCAAGAGCAGGTTGAGGTGCTTCCCTCCGATATAGAGCCTTATCCTATGCGGCCCCTCTCCACTGAAGGGGAGCCTCCCTTGGTAGATGAACTCCCTTCCTTGTTCGTCCTCCCCCATAGCCACGAGGATGAAGCAACTGAGCCACCAACCGGGGTCGTTCCCCGGATAGGCGATGATTCCGTCTTCAAGTTCGACGTAGGTCACTCCGATGGGGAGGAAATCATGAGCGGTGGGGACATCCGTGATGTGCGAGTTGCTCCTCACTAACTTTTTCCACTCCTTCCTCAGCGGAAGCGAGGGCCTCGGCTTTGCCTCCTTGATGAGCCTTTCCACTTCCTCAAACGCCTTTTTCGCCTCCTCCAACCTTCTCCCCCTTGCGGCCCTTATGGCCTCAATCATCTTGAGCCTTGCGGGGTAGACGTTCAGCCCCTTGAGATGGCTTTCGTGATAAAATTTCCGAAGCGCCTGCGTTTTGGCCTTCAGTTCTCTGATGGTTGTCCTTTCTGCTCCTTCTATGATCGGCGAATAGATAAATCCGAGCACCGCACCCCAAAGGGCAATGACTGTCGTCAATCTTACCACCATCATTTGCGCTACACCTCTTTGCATCTTTCTGGGCGATTTTAATTGACGCTTACGTCGATCATCCGCCTGAGATGGTCGGGATTGATTCCGCCGGTTTCAACCCTTCTTCCCCACACTCATATCATGACAGACTACCGTGTCTAAGACGATGTGTTTCGCTCGCTGTACGCAAACCCAATTTCATAAGTTTGAAGTTTTTCAAATCGGTATACTCCTTCCCGTTGACCAAGATTCTTTTCCCGTGCCATCGCGGCCATCAAGCGTCGGCGTCCCATTGAACCCCTCAAAAACGATAGGTGCCGACTCGACCTCGGGGTTCATAGTTACTATATGTTCCCCTTCGTATGAGCCTGTCGCAATTTTAACCACATCCCCCGCCTTTGCCACCTTCACCGCGTGCGAGATGGTGCCAAATGCCCTCCTCGGACTTAACCCATTATTTGCGTCGCTGCTTCGCGTGCTTACGTAGTATATCCCGCTTTGTGCCATTGACGGAAGCGCTAACATCACAACCCAGCAGATGACTCTAGGGGGTATTGTAAAAGTGGAGGTTTGGCGATTTGTGGTGGTTTTGGGGATAGGAGACAGGGGGCCCAAGACGATCGGAAGAAAGAAATTAGAATGTACTTTCTACTTTCTCTAACGATCTTTTTCCGTTTTTTCGATCCTTTTTGATCCGTTTTTGCTTTCGAACTCTACTATAACCCTACTTCGAGCTCTTATCCCCCTACCTGTACGCTTAATCGGGCCATTCGTAACAGATTATAGGCTAAATAAATCAGTCCACTGAAAAAATCGATCTTTTGTAACCCCCGTACCATGATCCGACCCAAATTGCTCCATCCCTTCGCCCATCCAAAAATCCCCTCCGCCCACCGTCGCACCCGCTGACTCTCTTCATAACTCCGGTGCCGGACCGTCCGTCCATCCACCGCCGATCCTCTCCGTTTCCGGGCCACATGAGGCACCACTCCCAACGCCCGAACCGCCTCCACAAAACCGCGCCGATCGTACCCCTTGTCCGCCGCCACCTTCGCTCTTCTTGTTCCCTTCAAAGACCTCTGGATCATTTCCAGCGCC
>CAZBKV010000533.1:0-1725 GCA_964492575.1 uncultured Verrucomicrobiota bacterium
ATCCCTGTTTATGTAAGTATAGGAGAAGACTCGGATCAGGATGGGCTTCCAGATGCATGGGAATGGGAGTTGATCCGCAATTCGAACGGGGAGCTCTCCGATTTGGCGTCGGTACGGCCAGAGGACGATTTTGATGGAGATGGGATGAGTAATTGGAAGGAGTACGAAGCAGGGACACTGGCTTTTCTTCCCGAGGATGTCCTGGCGGTAGAAGAGATTTCTTTTTTAAACACGGGAATGGTTCGGTTACGATTTTTGACAGTCCCTGGGATTTCGTATCAACTGCAACAGGCTACTCAAGTAGGATCCCAGGCGGATTGGAAGACCGTGCCTTTTGCATTGGTTCCGACAGAGAAACCTCAATATCAGGCGCTGATTGGTAACGGATTTTATGTGGATCTTTACGTTCCTATAGAAGAGGGACCTCGATTTTATCGTTTAAAAGCACAATGAGGAAAAGGTTATGAGGCACTGGACTCCAAGGCTGCGGATAGAAAACACAAAAGATCAGTGGCTTATGCGATGGAATAGAATAAAAAGGAGGAGTGTTTTTAGATGGTGGGTAATCGGGCTACTTGGGGGGTTTTTATTTATAATCTTCCAGAAGGGTTTTGCGGCAGAGGGAACGATCCATGTAACGATTTCGCGACATGGAACACTTACGTTTACTACCATATCCGGGTATACAAATTATACAGTGGAATGGGCCCCTACTCCGAATGGGCCATGGCATCAATCCTGGGAGTGTCTAAAAAAGATCCATTCTACTGGGCCGGAGATGACCGTTCAGATTCCGATGTTCTTCCGAGTTGTAGCCGTAAGCCCCCCAGTGAAGCCCCCTACAGGAATGGTTTATGTCCCGGAAGGATCTTTTCTGATGGGGGATGAACATGGGATAGAGCTGGATGCCTTGCCTGTGCATAGGGTGACGGTCCAAGGATTTTTTATGGATCGGTTTGAGGTAACGAAGGCGTTGTGGGATGAAGTTCGAAACTGGGCTTTGTTACATGGCTATGAGATCGGCGAAGGTTCAGCTCCAGCGACCAATCATCCTGTTTCGGAGATCACTTGGTATGACGCGGTAAAATGGTGTAATGCTCGTTCTGAAAAAGAGGGGTTAAAGCCGGTTTATTATACGGATGAGTCGCATCAGACGGTGTATCGGACCGGTTGGATAGACTTGAAAAATGAAGATGTAGATTGGGAAGCGGAAGGATATCGACTTCCTACAGAGGCGGAGTGGGAGAGGGCGGCTCGAGGTGGACAGGAGGGGAATCATTTTCCCTGGCCGAGTCCTGGGGATGACTGGCGGACGCAGATTCAGGAAGATCAGGCCAATTTCTGGAACAGCGGGGATCCGTTTGATAATGGAACTACGCCGGTCGGTTTTTATAATGGCCACCAGAGTGTTCGCGGAAAGGATATGGCCAATGAATATGGATTATATGATATGGCAGGGAATGTGTTGGAGATGTGTTGGGATCGCTTTGGTTCCTATCCCGAGCAACAAGTAGAAAATCCGAAAGGACCAGACCAAGGTCTCTTTCGCGTGGAACGAGGAGGATCATGGTATGATAATCCGGATAAGCTACGGTGTGCAAGTCGTCGAGCTTTTGCACCGGGATCACGTGGGCCACAGCGGGGATTTCGATGTGTGCGAAACGTTACTCGATAAAAAAGATTTTAAGATAGCACCAGCTCATTCAGACTCAATTTTTTCATATC
>CAZBKV010000534.1:0-1721 GCA_964492575.1 uncultured Verrucomicrobiota bacterium
GACGAGGGTAGGGTTGGCTTTGCCGCGGCTAAGGCGCATGACTTGACCCATTAGGAAGTTGAGGGCGGCGGCTTTGCCGTTGCGGAAGTCGTTGGCCGGACCGGGGTTTTCTGCAATAACCTGGTCGCAGAGTTGTTCCAGGGCGGCGGTATCAGTGACTTGACGGAGGCCTTTTTCTTCCACGATTTGGGTCGGTCGTTTGCCGGTTGCAAACATTTCCGCAAAGACTTCCTGGGCGGTGCGGGAGTTGATGATGCGTTGGTCCACCAGGTCGATGAGTTCCAAGATTGCCTCCGGAGGGAACCGAAGGTCTTGGAGGGTCATAGGGTGCCATCCCTCGTCGGAACCGAAGGTGGCGAGGTGTTCGCGTTTTCGGCGTTCGTTTTCTTCGGCTAAGAGGCCGCGGAGGTTGTTGATGATCCAATTGGCCAGGGTTTTGGGTTGGGAGGTTCGGGATGCCAGGTTTTCAAAGTAATCGGCCAGGGGGCGGTCGTAGGCCAGGACCTGGGCGTCCTGGGCGGGCAGGTGGTACTGCTGCATGAGGCGGTGTTTTCGGTCGAGGGGGAGCTCGATCATGCGGGATCGGACTTCGGCTAAGAGTTCTTCGGTCGGTTCAAAGGGGACTAGGTCCGGGTCGGGGAAGTAGCGATAATCGTGGGCGTATTCTTTGGTTCGCATCTCTTCGGTGATCCCGAGCTGTTCGTTCCAGCGCCGGGTGGATTGGGTGATGGTGCCTCCTTGTTCCAGCACACGGATTTGGCGGTCGATTTCATAGCGGAGGGCCCGACGGACGGCGCTGAAGCTGTTGAGGTTTTTGATTTCGACTTTGGCACCGAGTTGGTCGGAGCCCTTGGGATGGACACTGACGTTGACGTCGCAGCGGACCATTCCTTTTTCCATATCGCAGTCGCTGACGCCGGCTTGGGAGAGGATTTCTTTCAAGGCGGTAAGGTAGGCATAGGCCATGTCGGGACTGGTGATTTCCGGTTCTGAGACGATTTCGAGGAGGGGGACGCCGGCGCGGTTGAAATCGAGGCCGGTATAGCCTTCGAAGTGGAGGCTTTTGCCGACGTCTTCTTCGAGATGGGCACGGGTGATGCCGACCCGGTGGATTCGGCCTTCGAATTCGAATTCCAGGTAGCCGTTGACGGCAAAGGGGAGGTCGTATTGGGAGATCTGGTAATTCTTGGGCATGTCCGGGTAGAAGTAGTTTTTGCGATCGAACTTGGCACGGGAGGGGATCTGGCAATGGAGGAGCATGCCGGCCAGGATGGCCAGCCGGATGGCTTCTTCGTTGGCTACAGGCAACACCCCCGGTAGGCCTAGACAGACGGGGCAGACATGGGTGTTGGGTGGTGCACCGAAGCTGTTGGGGCACCCGCACCACATTTTGGAGCGGGTTTTGAGTTGGACATGGGTTTCCAGTCCGATGACGGCTGTGTATTCCATAGGTTTTTCCGACTGTTTTTCTTTTAGAGCTTGTTCGAAAAAGATATTGGTCCTTTTCCTACTTTGACGCGTTGGGGACAATGCGACCTAACGCAGCATGGTTTTCGGATGACAAGGAAGAGTGGGGTCGGCTTGTCCTCAAGCCACTGCAAGAAATTTCCTTTCTTGATTCCCCAACCTGTTACGGTCATGACCTTGATCCGGCGTTTTCCTTCTACGCAGTCCTTTCATCCACCCGCCCAGCCGATCTTTTTCAGACGAGCTTTATGCCC
>CAZBKV010000535.1:0-1719 GCA_964492575.1 uncultured Verrucomicrobiota bacterium
AAATAATACAGTGGCTGAACACAAACCGTCTTACCAAAAATTTCTCTTCTATGGGGGACAGTTATTTGACCGATGCCTTTCAAATAGAACCGGCAATGTTCCTGCCAACCCACAGGAAAATGAAGACATCCTTCTCTCGCATCTCCTTCCAAAAAAGTAGTTGACACTCTGCTGGGGGGGTAAATTGGAGTGGAGAATACGTCCCAATGCCGGAGATGAACCAAGGTTATCAAAAGCGGAAAAGTGAAGGGAAGTTGTGGATACCACGTGCTGTAGGAGCGATTCTTGTGGTCACGGCCGGCCTCAAGCTTTGGTATCTTATGACGACGCCGTTGGGTCACCTCGTCCATCCAGATCCTGTCCTGGCAGTCTTTACCCATAGGGAAGCATTGTTGTCGGCGGTATTTCTGGAACTGATTGTGGCCTATCACCTTTTTGGGTTGCTTAGCTTCTTTCTTCTTTTCCAAAGGCATCGAAATTCAAATCCTGTGCATAAAAGCCAGCATGCCTTTCGGATAGTTGCGATAGGACCTCTTTTTCTCGTGAGTCTATTTGGTATTTTCAGCGGATTTTCCGTCCAAGGTGGACAAACCATCCACGCTATCGGCCACTACTATCGTACCAATTATACAGGTTTTACAGAGGTACAAGACTGCGAGGTGAGATTCGATAAAGAAGCTCTACTCATAAAGGAAGTACCACCACTTCCCTCCTCGATGGTCCAACGTTATGCCATCCCGGCCCCCTGCACAAACTTCCTCTATGTGACAAAAGAAGTGTTGATGATTATGATCCGATGTAGAAATGGAATCGTAGGGATAGGGTTTGACCGGCCCGCCTACGCCTGGGAGTTAGGGAATTGCGGAGCTACGCTTCAGTCCTGTGTCTTTCTGGCTCTGCGAAGCGAGGAGCTGTTTCCTGGGCTGTCTGGTCGACGGCGTCTTGCACCACCTTGGACAGCAACGGGTCATGCTCTAAGCCTCATTCTGGAGGCGGAGTATGTCTGGAAGAACAAAGGTCGACCGGATCAAGAGCTCACCTGCACGGTAGTAGTTTCCGGCAAGCTCAAACGTACATGGCGAAAATCAAACCTTCGTGGCATTGTAGTGACAAGCCGTCCTGATTTTCTGAGAGAAGAGGAAGCCAGCATTGCCCCGTATCGGGATGGATTTACAAATGGGATCATTCGCTTTACCCGGTTTACCAATGTCGCAGGATTGTATTTTCCGACACACTGTGAGTTTACCGAGTTTTCCCCGGTCCCGTATAGAGGGACGACTCGGGCAGGAAAATCCGGGAAGGCCTGGTCAAAAAAAATTTTGCTATTTGATCATATTCGGACTTCTTTGGCACCCATTCAGATTCTTCCTATCGAAGCGAAAGTGATTGATGTGACGGACCGTCGTCTTTTTGATTTCGATTTGGGAATTTCAATGGCGAGCTACAGAACGAACAAGGTGACCTCATTTGAAATTTCCCCACTGGCCAGGCGGAATTTTGAACTGCGGCGGGAAAAGGCTCGTAAAGCCCTCCAAACACAGCGGATCAAAAAACTTTTGCTAACAGGATTCATCACCGTGCTTTTGTTGGGACCGATAATTATTGGCATCCTTCAATACAAACGGAGTAAACGGAACCTAGTGGTATCATAACCAAAAGAAAAGGAAGTAGTATAAGTCACATAATAGGAAAAAATAGCTGAAAAGGGAAAATGAGACT
>CAZBKV010000536.1:0-1716 GCA_964492575.1 uncultured Verrucomicrobiota bacterium
AATCCTCGCTCCTCTCTCCCGGACCAAACGAGCTCTTCTTTCTAGCTCTTTGTTTTATTTTGTAGCTATCCTCCGGAATGTATTCAATAAACAGCTAAAGTTTAAAGGATTACGCAACCATAAGCTTATTTCCAATGGACTTTGCGTATACGAAGTCGATGGTTGCCATGGCAGTCAGTACACACGGTATTGGTTTGCACAGGGCGAGATAAGATTTTCTGATGTTCCGCCTGTCTCGACAAGGTTGATTTATGACAGTGGAGGCAACTTTCATTGATCTTATCCCGTGGATACATCCGATCGGGTGGGGTTCCTTTACCGCCCCATGACCAAGATTCATCGGCGATGTGAGCATCGGAAGGACCGTGGCATGTCTGGCAACCCACTCCCGCTGCAGCGTGTCTTGCAGCCAGTTCTTCAAATTTAAAGTTTAAATGACAAACATAACAACGAGAATTATCTGCCTTGGTTGGTGAGCTACTCTCTTTCTCGGTTAGGCTTTCAGGGAGAGGAAATACTGTTCCTGACGTTTCGGGTAAAATCGATTCCGGCAGAGGCCCTGCCGTGCTTGATTTACCTTTCGGAGATTTGGTTGGTTTTGGAGATTTTTCATGAGTGGCCTTGGATTTTTGAATCACAGTTATAGAAGTCTGTTGCTCGGCCACCTTTCCTGTCTCTTTTGATGTAGTATAACAGCCGAGGAAGGCAATTGTGGCTATTCCGCTTACCAATACCGTCAAAATAACCCTTTTCCGCATATTCTCCTCCTACACGTATTCCCAGTCTTGCAACCAAGCATAGTGTGAGGGCAGATTCGCCAAGGCGTATTGATTGATCGATTGAAGCTGTTGTAGTTCAGCCACATCAAATTGTTTCCGTTCTTTTACTGCTAAGGCGACATTATCGACTTCTTCTATACGATTCATGCCTGGAATCGGCAAAACGGTCTGGGTGTATAAAATGTACCGAATGGCCAGCCGTGCCCGTCTCATATCCTCTTCCTTATTTCCGGTAAATAGGGAGCCGGCAGCAAACGGTTTAATCCCAATTGCACCTACGTTTTGTTTCTTCAAGGCCGGGAAGAGGCTGTGTTTGGGAGCCTGTTTCGACATCGTCGTAAACGGAAACAATACAACTTCAATTTCCGGGAAATATTCAATCATAAACTTAATCCAACGTTTGTCATGTGAAGAGAAGCCAATATGACGGGCCTTTCCTTGTCGCTTTGCTGTGGTCAGAGCCTCTACAATTTCACAAGAGGTATTGAATGTGTGACGGCCACCCGGTTCAAAACAAGTAATTCGCCACACATCGGCATATTCGATACCCGAACGCAGTAGGATTTCGTCTAATGATTGAAGGAGTTTTCTCGCTGTTCGATATTCGGGAAAACGAACTTCTTTGCCGCCATGGGAAACCAACAGATACATCTTATCCCGTCGACCTTTTAAGGCTGTACCGTCTCGAATCACCTCATTTCCCCATGAACAGTCGATGAAGTTGATTCCAACTTCAATGCATCGATCGATGATCCGACGACGCTCTTGGAGATTCGATCGAGAATGTCCTCCTAATCCCACAGCAGAAAAGATCATCCCTGTTTTCCCCAAGACACGATATTCCATGTTGGGGTTGTAGTTGAGGATCTTCGAGGAATTTAATTGGTCCTGCTGTGGTCCTTGCTAAGGCCCTGGGGCCCAAGACTGGCTGCCAGTG
>CAZBKV010000537.1:0-1715 GCA_964492575.1 uncultured Verrucomicrobiota bacterium
CGGCACGCCGGTTCCCGGTGGAGCCGAACGGTTTACCCTGTCAGATATCCAGCAAGATTGCATCGTCTACGTCACCTTCAAGAAAGCCGTCACCCCTCCTCAAACCGGCTCTTTAAAAGTCATCCTTCGCCCTGCCCACTTATCCGGCGCCCAATGGCGGGTAGACAACGGCATCTATCGCAATAGTGGCGATGTGGTAACAGATCTATCCCCCGGAAACCACACCGTCACATTTCGACCCGTGCCCGGCTATTCCACCCCTTCCCCCCAAACCGTAACCATCACCGCCAACCAAGTCACCTCCATCACCGTCGAGTATGAACCCGAACCGTCACCCCTTTACACCTTGACCGTTGTCACTCATGGCCAAGGCCATGTCTCGGTACGTCCGAAGAAAGAGAAATATGATGCCGGAGAAATTGTACGACTCTACGCCGAGCCGGACCATGGCTGGCATTTCGACCACTGGGAAGGAGACGTGCCTGAAGAGTTCCGCACCAAAAAAATCATCGACATTGCCATGCATAGTTCCAAAACAATCTCCGCTTACTTTGGCGAAGGAGATTGGAGTGTCGGTTCCCTCACCGTAACCATCATGCCTCCGGAAGCCGTAGCCGCAGGCGCCAGATGGCGTCTCGGCAATGGCCCATGGAGAAAGAGTGGAGAGACCGTCTCCGACGCGTATATTGGCACTCACTCGATTTATTTTAACAAAATCCCTTACTGGATTCCACCCGATCCGATCCATGTGGAAATCAAGGGCGGTCAGTCCCGGAACGTCGTCGCAACGTACACACTCGATCAAACACCTGGAACCCTCATCGTTACGATTCAACCTGCCGAAGCCGTAGAACGCGGCGCCAAGTGGTACGTCAACGGAGTCGCTCATCAAAGCGGTGCAAGTGTCTCCCTTCCACCGGGCAAGTACGAGGTCACCTTCAAGTCGATTCCCAACTGGATAGCTCCTTCCAAGCAAGTCGTTCAGATCCATCCGAGCGGAACCAGCGCCATCAACGTCGAGTACAAACCGGCCTCCGGGGGCCTGGTAATCGGCAGCATTTTGCCACCTAGAGGGCCGGTGACCGGTGGGACGGCCGTCCGGATCAAAGGCGCAAACTTCGAACCACCCGTATCAGTATACTTCGGCGGCAAGTTGGCCTCCAACATCACCGTGCTCGATTCCACAGAAATCAGTTGCGTAACACCACCGGGTAGAACCTACATGACCGTCCCTGTCAAAGTCACAACTCCCTACGGCCAAACCACACTGGAAAACGGATTTACCTACACAAGGGAAGAAGGCACAAACATCGTCCTGGTTAATCACCTTTACGGCTTCGTAAGGGCCGTCGCCATGAAGGGAAACTATGCATACATCGGCCGCGGCCAAACCTTAGCCGTCTTCGACATCTCCAATCCAGAAGAGCCTCGCTCGATTGGGAAAGGACTTCTCTTCGGTACGTACATACGCGATATGATCATCCAAGGCGACCGGCTTTATATAGCAAATGATAGCGGAGGAGTTCAGGTAGTTGATATCTCCAATCCAGGCATACCCCGTCTGCTCGCAACATATGTAACCCCCTCCCCTGCTATAGCCATCAAGGTCCTCGGCGGTATCGCCTACGTAATAGCAAAAGAGGAAGGACTCATCATTTTGGACGTCTCTAACCCGGAGAACATCCGTCCCCTCGCCACCTTATCGGACCCAAGAG
>CAZBKV010000538.1:0-1714 GCA_964492575.1 uncultured Verrucomicrobiota bacterium
CGGTCCTTGGGCTTCCAACCGCCAGTAACCGACCGGATTCATGCTCAAGACCGTATCGGGATAGAGGGCTGCCTGCCCTTGGGTGGGAAACAACCATCCACCCAGTACCACAATCCCGACCCCGCCTATTATTATATGTTTTATTCCTTTCATTGTAATTCTCCTGGGTTTTTGATTTCTTGTCTTATATCCTACAACCAGTTTCTACTTTCTTGGAAGCATAATCCTTGGATTGCAATGAAAATATTCCTCTTTGCAGGGGCTGAGGGGAAAAGAGCCCAGTTTGGGTCCTCGTTTTGTTAGAAATTCATCCGGAACTTGACCAGGGGATAAGCAAACGCGACGCGTAAGGTCGCGACCACGAAGAATCCACTGTCTGACGGCGGTAGCCATAATAGTCTTCGGAAGCCGATCAGAAGAACAAATCCCCTTTCCCTGCGCTCCTCACAGCGTGGAGGAGAAAGATGCTTTCCCACTCCTCTTCTCGATTTCGGACAAGTTCTACAAAAGTCAGCGATCTTTCCCTCGCTATAACGCTCGTGTGATACCTGGTTTGGCAATGGGATAGTGACCTTGGGCATCGGGATGAACCGGGGCCGGGTCTTCCAGGGTTTGGATCTTCTCCAATCCCGGAGCCAGTTCAAAGTCCGATTGCATGGCCTGGTCCCAGGTCACCAATTGGCCCGATTCACAGGCCATCCGTCCCATAATCGCCGCCAGGCAGGCCTTGGCACACCGATCTGTCTCGTTGTAGGAAAGGTCTTTTCGAATCGCTTCAAACAGCAGATCGTGCTCGACTTGATAGGGATTCTTCGGAGGACCTTGATAGCGCCAGATGACGTCCTCCGGCCGGCGTTGATGTCCGCGGAAGAGGAGGGGATGTTTGATGCCTTCGCCCAGGACGGCAGATCCCTTGGTCCCTAACACCACCACGCCCCAAAATCCCCAACAACGTTCCATGTGTCGGCCTTCGACGGCCATGCGAGTTCCGTCCGGAAAACTGTATTCGGCAAAATAATGGTCCCAGAGCTGGTCCGGCACGGTCCGGACAATCCGGCCGCCCATCCCTTGCGCCGAGGCAGGCCAATCACCTTTGACCCAACAGGAGACGTCTATGTTGTGGATCAGCCAGTCCACAATGAAGCTTCCGTTCAACCAAGTGAAACAGCTGTAGTTCCGGATTTGATAGGCCAATTCGGTCATCCAGGGTTGACGGGGGACAAGGCCGACCGGACCATGCATTCGATAGGCCCAAACGGTAATTACTTCCCCGATCTTGCCTTGATGAATCTGGTCAATCGCCTGTTCCAAAGCCGGAGAATGCCGACTCATCAGGCCACCGGCAATCTTGAGGTTTTTCTCCTTGGCCTTCTCTCCTGCCCGGAGGACACGGCGGATCCCCGGCGCGTCTACGGCAAACGATTTTTCCATAAAAACATGCAGGCCTTTTTCGACAGCGTACTCCAGATGGATCGGGCGGAAAGCAGGGGGTGTGGTGAGGATGACAACGTCTCCCTTCCGCAACGTATCCATCGCCCGGCGGTAGGCGTCAAAACCGAGAAATTGACGTTCCGGCGGAACCTGAACCTGATCTTTAAACCGCTGTTTCAACTGCTTGTAGCTGTTTTGAAGTCGGAAATCGAAGACATCGGCCATAGCCCAAAGTTGGGTCGGACCTTTGGTAGAAAGGGCTTGGCCAGCGGCTCCAGTTCCC
>CAZBKV010000539.1:0-860 GCA_964492575.1 uncultured Verrucomicrobiota bacterium
GGAGAGAGGCCGGCGGTCGTTTGAATGGTTTGCGCGGCAGTGGGAAAAGAAGGGGAAGAAGCCGCAGCACTTACGCAAGCTTATCGAAGAAAATCGTCATATTCAAATTCCTGATGCGCTATGGAATCGGTTTGTTGAGTTTTTGAAAGGTGAAGAGCATCCCTTATTTAAGGGGATGGATGGATTGCCGATGCAGTTAGGAGAGTTGTTAGCAAATTTTTATGGGGTTGGCTGGACCAGTGGGGCTCATACTTCCGATTATGTTCCTTTATGGGCAAAGGGACCGGGGGCCGATCGGTTTGTCGGGTTTTTCCGGAATACGGATGTGTTCCGAAAGCTTTTAGATCTGGTAGGGATTGATTTTCGGAACCCGAGCTTGCCGGATTTGGCGGAGTGCGGCCCAAGTGCATCGGAGGTAGAAGACCTATCGATCGCATAAAGTAGAAGGAGAAGGAATTCCCGGTCTTTCTGTTCGTTAACAACTTCTTCTCTGGACGAATTGGTCTGTAACATGCTGGACTAGAGGTTGGACCAAGCAGAAAAGAAGACGATGTCGGGAGCAGAAAGCTGGGAAAAATGGTCTTTATGAGGACAAAGAAATTTCCAAAGGCCATAATGTTGGCCTTTTTTGTGTTTTTGTGGGGGATACCGCCCATGGAGGGTGGGGATGAAGTCCCATGGCCGGATCGTTTGGTTTTACCCTCCCGGCAGGCTCCTATTCGGTTTCAAGCCCAACTGATTCATCGGCCAATTGCCTTGAAATCAGCCACCTTTGTGGGGACCGGAACCTTAGAGATCAATTGGCAGCGGATTCAAAGTCAGAACCCAGAGAGAAAGCGGTTTCATGTACTTCTCCAGTT
>CAZBKV010000539.1:870-1709 GCA_964492575.1 uncultured Verrucomicrobiota bacterium
CAGAGCGGGATTCTTTGCGTCGGTTGGGGGTTCATCTTTTGCAGTCGGTGGGCTCGGCGGCTTACTTTGCTTCCTTACCCCGAGGGATGGAAGTAGGGGATCTTTCAGCGTTGGGGGTAGAGTGGCTGGGGGCCGTGTATCCGGAAGATCGGCTCTCTCCTCGGCTACGCCAAGGACAGGTAGGGAGTTGGGCGATGGAGTCGGATGGGCGGATGCGATTGATCGTGCGGTTTTTCGATGATGTTTCGCAAACGGAGGGGAAACAGATCCTTCAAAGTCTGGGGATTTCCGGGCAGGCCTTGGATTCGAAGGGGCGGCGCTGGAAGGTTTGGGTCTTGTGGGATGAACTGGAACGGCTTGCTGCTGTGGATCCAGTACAATGGATTGAGGAGGTGGCTCCGCCTCCGACGCTGTTCAATGATGGGGTGCGAGCGGCGGTAGGAGCAGATGTTGTCCATGCCCCACCGGTTGGACTGACCGGCTCCAATGTCTACGTAGGGGTGTGGGACGGTGGGTTGATCGACATGACTCATCCGGATCTGGCCGGTCGGGTGATTCGGGGGGAGACCAATGAGGTCGAAGAGGCCCATCCTCATGCTACGCATGTGGCGGGAACATTGGCGGGAAATGGGAAGAACAGTGAAACAGAGGGGGGGCAGCCGTTGCAATGGATGGGGATAGCCCCGGAGGCGATCTTGGTTTCTTACGATATTAAGACAGGAGACATTCTTTCTGAAGTAGCGCAAGCGATTCGGGACTATCACATCGTCGTCTCCCAAAATTCATGGGGGGTAACTGTTAGTGAGTTTTTGGGGAATTGCGATCTGTTGGGGGACTAT
>CAZBKV010000540.1:0-1691 GCA_964492575.1 uncultured Verrucomicrobiota bacterium
GCATGGTGGTTGCTGTAGCCAAGGCTCTGGAAGAGGGCAGCAAGGAATTGGCGGCGGAGGGTCCGACTCTGGTACTTGAGCCAGGCGAAAAGGCCGATCGGGCCAAGGGCGAGCCAGGCCGCCCAGGGGGACCAGAGCCACAGTCCCAAAACACCGCACAAAAACGTCGTTCCGCCCCACAGCCAGCGAGCCCATCCGGTCCAGTGGGGTTGGACGCGACTGCGAATCGAGAGATGCCCTTGCGGGTCATACTCGGCAGCGGTGATCCAATCTAGATGAACCCAGGCAGAGCCCCAGATCCGGTAATCGATTGGCTCCCATGGCGTGCCCGGTCGTCCCCGCCAACCTTCCTGCTGAAGTCTAGCCCACGTGGATTGAAGGAATTGAATTCGGTCGATGTTTGGGGGGACGAGCCAGCGTTGTTCTGAGGCCGTGAGATACCGGGCGTGAGGAGAGTAAGCAAGCAGAGATTGGCGGGCTGCGGCCGGAGTTTGGAAAATTTGAAAGCGGGTTCGATACCGGCCCCAACCCCGAGCCACAGGCTGCAGGAGGTAAAGAAGGGTCAGCATTCCTCGGGACCACCATCGACGTTGGGTAGGAGGGATTCGGGCACGGCTTGCGTACCGTACCGCTAACCCGATAGGAAACAGAAGTCCCACCAGTCCAAGACATCCGAACCCTGGGTTTACCAACATCAAGAGCAGGAAAGGAAGAACAGTCGTCAGATAGTAATCGAGGGATCCGATCCAATACCACCACCAGGGCGGAGGATGGGTATAGACGGTTTGAAAGGGGGCCATTCCAAAGGGACCATGATAGACCATCGGGCGGGTGAGGGACGGTATGGGAAAGCCTGGTTGATAGAGTCTTCCTTGCCATCGGCTGTTCCCATGCGGAGTGAACCAAGCCGGATGGCGGGCTTCTAGCAAGGCTTCGGCCGCACCGTAGCCGCACTGTTGCCGCAGATACGCTGCAAGGGTGCGGCGTCGGTGATGCCATACCACTGCGGCCGGTACGTAGCGAAAGCGATACCCACGCTCTTGGAGTCGCCAGCAGATGTCGACATCGTCCCCTGCAATTTGGAAGACCGGGTCAAAGCCGCCGATCTGTTTCAAAGCCTCCCGTCGGATCAAAAGGTTGCATCCGGGTAAATGTTCCGCTTCTGTGTCACTAAGGAGCACAGGCAGAGGGCCACCCGGTGCGGCCATAACGACCGCGGCAAACGGGGGATCTTCTGGAGGGAGGAGATTCGGACCACCTGCACCAATCCAGTCCCCTTCTTCCACAGCAGCCAATAATCGTTCCAACCATTCCGGGGCCGCCCAACTATCGGCATCCAGGAAGGCAATCCATTCTCCCTGGGCTGCCTCTATTCCGGTGTTTCGAGCGGCGGCGAGTCCTCGATTTTTCGGATGGCGCAAAAGTCGGACTTGCGGGAAACGTTGGGCGATCCGGGCCGTCTCATCGGTAGATCCGTCGTCTACAACAAGGATTTCGAGAGGCGGATATGTCTGATGAAGAAGCGAATCGAGGCATTGGGCCAGATAAGGGGCGGCTTGATATGCTGCGACTACCACCGAGACAGTGGGCTGGGAACGAGGGCTGAGCCGAGGATGCTCAAAAGCCTGTTGTACAGACGTCCAAGCGGGGCGAGGTTTCCGAGCTCGATCTAATAAACCAAAATGCCAATC
>CAZBKV010000541.1:0-1685 GCA_964492575.1 uncultured Verrucomicrobiota bacterium
CCTCTCGCTCTTCTCTCCCAATGCTTCTCCCCCATTTCCCAGGGGGTAAAATCCGTTGAAGGGAGAGGTTGTTGGGATGCCGTTTTCACAAGAGGGAATACCAAATATCCAAATTCGCATGTGAATATCTGTTTTGGGGGCCAAAAAGGCAGTCCACGAATGGACTGCCTGCGGAGGCGGTTGAGTTTATTTCTCTATAATCCAAATGTTTCGAAATTGGACTGGGTTGCCATGGTCTTGGAGAAGGATGGGGCCAGGAAGGGCTTCGTTTCGGTCCAAGCCCCCTGGGGTTGGACCTGGGAGTTCCAGATTCTCATGAATGACCACCCCGTTGTGGAGGACGGTCACACGGGCATTGGCAATCTTCTTTCCAGAACGATCAAATCGGGCTGCTCGGAAAGTAATGTCATAGGTTTGCCATTGCAGGGGTGGGAAACACATATTGACTCGCGGCCGAGCCACGTGATAGATGCCACCGCATTCATTGTCTTCGCCCACGAGACCGTAACTGTCGAGGATCTGGACTTCATAACGTCCTTGCAGATAAACCCCGCTGTTTCCGCGAGCTTGCCCACGAGCAAACGGCATGTAAGGGGTTCGAAATTCCAGATGAAGAACAAAATCGCGGAAGGTTCGTTTGGTACGGATGTTCCCTTTTCCAACCTCTAAGATTCCACCAGGTAAAATCTTCCAATTCGGTTTTTTGCCGGGGTGATCGGCTTGTTCCCATTCGTTTAAGTTTGTGCCATCAAAGAGGACGATGGCATTGGGCGGAGGTTTGGCTCCCAGAGTAGGAGAGACTCGACGGAATTTTTCGATTCGGAACCGGCCATGAACGCGGCCGGCAATCGTTCCCCGGAGGGAAAGCGGATTGGTCGGGAAAACTTTACCTTCCCATAAAGAGGCGTCCACCACGACACCCTGATCCGTCGTCCCGATCACATGGGTTGGATCAAAGGGAATCAGGTCAACAAATCGAGCCGTTTTATCCTGAATTTGTCCGCGTAGGTAGAAGAGCGTAGGGACCCGTTGGTTAAAGGCAGAGACGATCTTCATCTCGTACCATCCGTTGCCGTAGGGGATCATGTAGATGGCAACAGATTGACTTTTCCCGTTTATTTCAAGGGTTCCTTTCCAGTCCCCCATGTAAGAATCCGGGGTTCCGGCAAAGGTTTGAAAAAGAACCAGAGAAATTCCGCACCCTGCTAAGATTGACGAATAACGCATCGTTTTCCTCCTTTTCCTTTCAGAGGGAGAGTATGGAGAGGAAAAATTCAACTCGTCAAGAAAAGAATCCCTTCTCCCTTGACAGCCTGCTTCTTTTTCATAAAATACTGGCCGCTCCGCATCGCACGGAGCGGCTGTCTCTTCACTGCAAGGCGCTTCACAAACGCCTTTGCTTTTCTGTTTTCTCCGCAAGGAGTCTCATTTCATGGTTGAGACGCCCTCAACGGAGAACAATTCTACATAACCACAAAACCCGATTTTCCGTCAACCACAAAAATCCTTTTTCAGGAAATTTTTGGAGAGGGGTGCTCTTTTTTATCGATTCAACGGCGAGAAAATCCGGGCCACAGACTCCCGAGCCCCGACAAAACGATTTTCCAGCGTAACTTCTTCCCATTTCCCATTCCTCCAACGTCGAATTCGGTAAACCACCCCAAAGGCAAACGGAACCGCAGTAG
>CAZBKV010000542.1:0-1682 GCA_964492575.1 uncultured Verrucomicrobiota bacterium
GATCGCTACCTTCGTGCGCCCCATCCGCAAAGCCGAGGCCTTCCACATTCGCGGAGCTCAAGCCCTCCTTGCCGCAGGGTGTACGGTATGGATCGATCCTCTCCGTCAAACGATTCGAGTTGTCCAGATCGGGCCGAAGGTCTGGCAAAACTGGGAATCTGCTCCTGCCGATGCCCAACGGTTCTTTGCCTGGCTTCCCGCATCCCGATCCAATGCCCTTAGCCCTATCCTCCTTGAAGTGGATCCCGGTCCCAATGCTTCCCTCGCCACCTGCCGGAGGGCCATTCAGACCGTCGGACGCTTCATACTCAGAGAATGGGAACGAAGGAAAAATCAGTAATTTCTCCAACCACACAACGAGGAAGCAGCAATGAAAGCAACCCTAATCAATCACCCCAAAACTCCAGAACTACCCGCCAATTGGCAGAAGGCGCTGGCCGTCCTGCGAACCTACAATTACGGATCCGATCGAGCCGCTCTTTTCTCGATCGAAGCGGCTGTACAGGCTGGGCTGAAAGATCCTAAGCTCCGCCAAACCATTGGCCAAGCCCTCGAATCCCTGTTGCAAGAATCCCTCCCTGTTCCCGCTTTCGAATTCGTCTGCCGTCAACTTGCCCTCCTGAAATGGGAAAAGGCCGTTCCGAAAGTCGCCCCCTTCCTCACCGATCCGCATCGGCAATACGCTGCCCGTTTGTTGCTCGAAACCATCGACGGTCCAAGCGTCGTATCCACCCTCCAAGCCGCTGTGTCCGATGCCCAGGGTTCCCTCCGCGCCGGACTCCTTACCAGTCTGGGCCAGCTCAAAGTCGAATCCGCCGTTCCTCTACTGGAACGTATGGCCGCCGAACCGAATCCCGAAGTGGCGGAAGCCGCCGTCTGGGCCCTAGGCCAGATCGGGACCCTCGCCGCCGCAAAAGCCCTCCTCCGCATCACCCGTCGTCCTTTCCACGGCCGTCGATGGATGCTGGTTGACGCTTGCCATGCCGCTGCTCAATCCCCGCAACTCCGACAATCCACCCTGGCCATGCAATTACAAAAGACATCGGTCAAATAACTGCCCTCCTCGAAGAGAAACTTTTCGGTAGCCCACGCTGTCCCCAGCACGCCGAAGAAGAAAATCGATCTTCGCGGCGGTTTGAGGACAAACCGCCCTACCTACCTGTCCCTAGGCATTCGAAAGGGAATTGAAAGGTAGGGCGCGCTGTCCCCAGCGCGCCGGGGAGAAGGGGAAATGAAATTTTATGCGGCGGTTTGAGACAAGCCGCCCTACCCCTTTTCAGAAAAGAAGAAGGCCGAGGCAGACATCCGCCTCGGCCCGAACTTTCGCTACGAAATCCTTCACTCTATTCCTTCTTTTCCTCCCCAGCTTCCTGGTCCGAAGCCGCGCCTTGGGAAGGCTCACTCGATTCCGACTTCGTTTCCTCTGCCGGCGAAGTCGATTCCGAAGAGGCTGCTTCGGCCGAAGCCCCTTCCGAAGAAGCCGTGGTCTCTTCCTCAAACTTCAATTGATCCAACCCCGCAAACGCATCTTCCAGCGCCACGAGGTCTTCGCCCGGCTTGAGGGACTCCATCATCTTCTGTTCGGCTTTCAGCTGCTCCGGCGTGTAATTGGCCGCCTTGATGGACAGGCCAATCCGGCGCTCCGCCTTATCCACCTTGATCACCCGTGCGGTGACTTCCTG
>CAZBKV010000543.1:0-1674 GCA_964492575.1 uncultured Verrucomicrobiota bacterium
TCCATCGGCAGGGCAAATTCCTCAGGAACCGTCACCTGCCCAAGGACACCGGCTGTTATTATGACTGTACTTAGTCCGATAGCATACGGGGACCAGGCTTTCCGTAAAGAGAGCTTTGGCGTTTTCATATCCTCTATGAAAGCAAAACATTTAGGGTGGAAGTCAATGCCGTAATTTTGATTTCAAGAGTTGACTTCTTGAAAGGTGGTGAGATAGACTAAAGACAAAATCCAATAACCGGAGATGTGTCTATGAAACGATCAAGATTTGCTTTTCTTCAATCGATGTGCATCCCTGACGATAGAGGCCAGAGGAGGGTTCGGGCGTTTACTCTGATTGAGCTATTGGTAGTGATTGCGATCATTGCCATTTTGGCAGGGATGCTTTTGCCTGCCTTAGGAAAGGCGAAGGAGAAGGGGAAACAGGCGGCATGCATGAGCAATTTACGGCAGATCGGGATTGGATTAACGATGTATTTAGACGATAATAACGGCTACCCGTTCACAGTCAATGGAGAAATTCCAAATCATGGCCAGTGGACGTTAAATCCAAATAGTTCTGCAATGCTTCCCCCTGACCATTCGTTGGCGTATTGGGGAATTGCTTATCTTCCGTATTTTGGAGGGACAAAGAAGATTTACCGATGTCCGAGCGCGAAAGTCGTCGATGAATGGCGAGAGCAAGGGAAGCGGTATCCTCATGAGTACTGGTTGAACTCGACCTACGGGATCAATTCCTATGTAGGCCAACCGCCCGATCCCAACAATCCTAACAATCGATTGAAAGGTCCTCGAAAGGTCTCGGCTGTCCCGGAGCCATCGGAGATGGTGTTTGCTCAGGACTCTGCAGAGCAGCGGATGGAAGGGCCGGATGATAGCATTGGTCTGTTTCCGGGGCATAAGGAAATTTTAACTCAATGGCGTTACAGTTTAGCCAATCTATACCCGGGACTCCACATGGAGTGGGAATGGTTCCGTCACAACAAGAATTGTAATATTTTGTGGGTGGATGGTCATGTCAGCCCTGAGCCGTTCCGGGGATATACCCATGGAATTGATTATCGACATTATACCGGACAACCAATTAATAACAAATAACCAGAAGGTGGGATTATGAAACGAGCTGTTGTCCTTATTATTTTCTTATTATTTGTGGGATGCTCCCACAAAGGGGAGTTGAAACAGATCCAATTAAGTGCCATCCCGCAGATGACGACGAATCTTTTCCAAACCGCCCAGCCGGCTTTGCGGGATGCAGCGTTCCAAGCTGCAAGTCTGGTGGCAAAAGGCCACTACCCCCAAGCGTGGCAGATGTATCAGGGGTTATCGATGCATCCAGATTTAAATGAGCAGCAAAAGCAGTTTATAGGAGAGGCGGTAGCCACTTTGGGGAAAAAGGTTTCCGAAATGGCCGCAAACGGGGATCGGTTAGCTCGGCGGATGATCCAGAGAAACCTGATGAACAAATAGAACAGAAGGGGGGTATAGGAGGGAAGAGAGCTATTCTGTAGGCAAGAACGGGAAAACCCGGACTTCCCAAAAGGTTCGGTGGTCTTCGGAAGGGGGTGGGGTGACGTTTTTGTGAGCAGGGCAGGGTCGGGAGCCTCAGCTCGGGCAGGCGGGGAAGTGTGAGGTGGAGGACGTCGGTGCATCGCCAGGAGGCAGATGGGGGGTG
>CAZBKV010000544.1:0-1673 GCA_964492575.1 uncultured Verrucomicrobiota bacterium
GCGTCCCACCCTCCGCGCCAAGGATCTAAAAAACCCTCCGTTAGGGCTTTTTGATGAAATGGTTTCGTAAAGCTTAGAATGGCAATCAAGGCAAAGCTATCCCATCCCCTTCGAATCTGAACCCCTTTGGAAATGTCACAAATCGGAGTAGTCTTTGGATTTAAGTTTTCCACAACTGAGGTGCATCCTCGCAAAGAGGTCCACCACGCCGTTCGAAAATGGCTGTCCACAATGGTTCCCTTCTTCCAAAAACCTTCTCCCTGCAAGGTGTGCATGCCATCCCCCATCCAGAGCTGGAAAGTCGCATCCAGGGTTAATCCTCCGATGGCTGTATGCACCATCTTCCCAGAGGTTTCGAAGATCTTCCCGTGGAATCCTGCCGCCCTGACGATTCCGATCAGCAAGCAAAGGATAAGTCCTATTCTCAGTTGGCTGACTCTTTCCCCCATGGCTTACCTCCGTTGGTTTTTTCAAGCTTTGGAAGTCGAACCTAAGAATTCAAGTTGAAAAAACCGACTTCGGCCTGGGCTTTAGAGGCTATTTCCCACCGTCTGTATTTATGTAAGCCGACCCTCCCATTTTTCTCTATGTCCTTTGTGCCTCTGTGGTTTTTCTTGCGGCGGCTTGAGGACAAGCCGCCCTACCTACCCCTAGGCATTCGAAAGGAAATTGAAAGGTAGGGCGCGCTGTCCTCAGCGCGCCGGGGAGAAGGGGAAATGGAATTTTATGACGGCGGTTTGGGGACAAATCGCCCTACCTTTTCCTTGGCATCTGAAAGTCGTGTTGTGGCAGGGCGTGATGTCCCCATTGCACCGAAAGAGAGGGATAACAGACTTACGACCGGAGTTACAAAGCGCTCGATCCCCTCTTTGCGCTACGTCTACTGGTGTAGAGAGCGTGGAAAACGCAACAGCGTGATCTCGTGATACGTAGTATTAGCCACGTAACGCGTAACGGCGTGAGGAGGAAAAGACTACCGCCTTACGACGGTAGCTCCAAGGGAATGGCGGCTGGAAAGAGATCGCCGCGCTCCTGAGCGCGTGGTGGGGAGAAAATTCAGTTTTGCTGAAGAGGAACCTCAGTCGATGCTGATTCTTACGATCGAACGATTTGGCGGATTAGGTGGTGTTGGGGATTGTAGAGGTTGATTTTTAAGGGGAGATGGCCGGGTAAGGTGTGGGTGGCACAGCCGATGCATGGATCGTAAGCCCGGAAGGCCATTTCGACCATGTTCAATAAAGCGTCGTTGACCTGGCCTTTCTTGATCAGTCCTTTGGCCGCACGGTCGACGCTCATCGCAATACGGGCCGCATTGTTTTGGGTGCCGACGATGAGGTTGGCCATCTGGATGATGCCGTTTTCGTCGGTTTCGTAGTGATGGATGAGTGTGCCACGCGGGGCTTCCACCACCCCGATTCCGACGGACGGTTTCTCGGTCGGAATGGTACGGATGTTGGTTCCGGTGATTTCCGGATCGTTGATCAATTCGATGATTCGTTCGGCGGCGTAAACCATCTCCACAATCCGGGCCCAGTGAGTGGCCAAGGTATGATGTACCGGTTTACCGCCGAAAGTGTTATAAAATTCTTCATAGGCTTTTTGGGCCTCTGGTGTCGCCATGCCGTCGGAGGCATTGAGACGGGCCAGCGGGGCGACGGCATACACGCCGGAGT
>CAZBKV010000545.1:0-1667 GCA_964492575.1 uncultured Verrucomicrobiota bacterium
TTGTCCCGAAAAATCCGGAAGTGTTCGAATACGACGATGACGGCAACCTGACCCAGGACGGCCGGTGGACCTATGAATGGAACGGCGAAAATCGTCTAATCCGCATGACCACCCGTTCCGACGTCCCCGGTCCACATTATCAACTCACCTTGCAATACGACTGGCTGGGCCGGAGGATTCGGAAAACCGTGATCGATATATCCTTTGGGGGGCAGGAATTTGATGAATGTCTTAGAAGAAAACCTTTTGAATCTGGGAGGAGAACCGGAGAAGCTCCGTCTATTGATAGCGAGTCATGAAAACAACAGGAATCCAAAGTCGAGCGGGTTGGAGCAGGATTTTGTTGGGAATCGGCTTCCTTCTTCTTTCTGCCTTGGGGGCGGGAACCGTCCTAGGTGTTGGATATGATGGAGCGGTAGGGAAACGGCTCCAGCCGATTCCGCTTCCCCGTCCTAAAATCTATCCTCATCCTCCTTCCTCCAAACCTCTCCATCCTGGGCTTCAGAGTCCGGAATGGAACCAAGTGGAACAAGCCATGCAACAAGGACGGCCGCGGACGGCTCTTGCGGCGCTGGAGCCGATTTTGAAGCGCACACGCAACCGAAAACAATGGGCAGAATGGACCCGAGCGTTTCTTCTCAAGATCCGGCTTGAGGCCGATTTACAAGGTGGACAGCCGGAGGAGAAGATTCTTCGACTACAGAAGGTCTTGCCGGACGCACCGGCCCCGACCCGGCCGATTCTTCAAACCGTGCTGGCCGAATGGTATTGGCAGTATTTCCAGGCCAATCGGTGGCGATTTCTCCAGCGCACGGCGGTTCAGGGGGGTGTCAATGAGAAGGATCTTCGAACCTGGGACCTGCGTCGGATCTTTCGGGAGATCGATTTTTGGTTCACTCGGGCCCTCCGCCATGCCTCTTCCCTTCAAAAGATTCCCATCGAGAAATACCGCGCGATCCTCCAACCTTGGACGGCCCCGACGGTTTACCGCCCGACCCTCTATGATTTCCTGGCCTATGAAGCCCTCGAATTCTACACTTCCGGGGAGCAAGCCGGTGTTCATCCCGAGCAGGAATGGGAAATCCAGGTGACAGATCCGATTTTTGATCCTCCGGAGCAATTCCTCCGATGGAAACTACCCGAGCAAGCCGAAGGGACTCCCCTTGGGAAGGCCGTGCAGCTTTATCAGGATCTGTTGCGTTTCCATTTGCGAGCCGGGCAACGGGCCGCTACCGCCGAGGCAGATTGGCAGCGCCTTCGGTTTGGCAACAAGGTAGCGGTAGGAGAAGGACGCGAAGCCCGCTATCAACAGGCCCTCCAGCAGTATGTGGAGCGGTGGAAGGATTTCCCTTTGGCGGCCCAGGCGTTGCATGCCTGGGCTCAGCTCCTTTATCAAAAGGGGGAATACGTGGAGGCCCGTCGGATTGCGATTCGGGCGGTGGAACATTATCCCGATACACCGGGCGGTCGGGCGTGCCAGGTCTTGATCCGACAGATTGAGGCCCCGCGGTTCTCTCTGGAGACCGAGCGTGTCTGGTGGCGGCCGTGGCCTTCGCTGGTGGTGCGCTATCGGAATGCGACGAATCTGACCTTCCGTCTTGTTTCGATCACCTGGTCTCCCAAAAACGGGGACCGGATCAACTGGTATAAGGCACGAAAGGAAAGGC
>CAZBKV010000546.1:0-1659 GCA_964492575.1 uncultured Verrucomicrobiota bacterium
ACTCTATCGAGTCCTGCAGTGAATAGGTTAGCAGAGATCTTAAAGAAAGAGAAAGATGTTCCTGAGCCGGTCGGTAGGGTGATTTTACAAAATGTGGAATTCCTTCTTCAGAAAGGTGACTTTTTCGGTGTTTTAAAAGTGCTTACCGCCTGGAGCGGTCCCACCTTAGCAGAAGAACGGAAGAAAATGATCGTGCGTTCTTTGAACCAGGTACTTCGAGCTCCTAATGCTCAAACCCGAATCGCGGACTATGATCAGTCGTTGCCTATATGGACCTATGAGGAGAGGACTTTTAGAGAGATTATCTGGCTTCTTACCAGAACCACATGGTTGAAGAACGAAGATATTCGGAGCTGGATTCAGAAACTTGATAAGCCGATCAATGAATATCTCTGGTTTGTGCTAGCCGAACGGGGAGATCCAGAGGCCCAGCGCCAAATTCGACGCCTGGCCCTGGAAGGCTCTCGAAACTACATCCGTTGGAGGGCTGTGGAGTATATTCATCACCATGGTACACTGAAAGATTTGCCCCTCTTGGAAAAGGTCAAAGAACAGGATCCGTATTGGGAAGACTCAAAGAAATATTATAGAGAGGAAAAATTCTTTAGACACAGTTTGGCAGCTTATTTCTGGCATGAGAAATACAAGGAGCCACTCCCGGAACGGGTCTGGCCGATCCGCGATCGAGCCGAATGGGCGATTCAAGGAATAAAACAAAAATTTGAGAAGAAACAACAAGTCCATTCCTCACCCGGTCAGTCGAAATAACGGTGAATTGGAAGATTATGAAACACAGTTCTGTTTTTAATAAAAAATGCGAGTAGTTTTAAAATGGATTGTGCCGGCCGTAATCCTATTCGGCCTGCATCTATGTTATGCGCAATTACAACCGCCATTCCCACCGGAGGGAGACTCCAACTGCGGGATTCATCCGAAGCTCATTATTCCCGACGTCGAGTTACGTCCATTCCTTCTACCAGGGGGATTTTATAACCAGAGGGCCTTTTGTGTCACGATCGCAAACGAGGTGGAAGATCAATGGATGGTTCTGGAAGCCTCCTCGGACCTGAATTCATGGACAGAACTTGTCCACGTTCTTTTTACAAAGCCTGAATTTCGACCCCCAGCCCCAACCGTTCACAATTGGTACTATGATAGCCAGGCTGGGACTCTCCCACGGCGCTTCTACCGTGTGCGTGTACCGGGTAGATCGGTGGAGCAGGCCCGAAAATTATGGGAATCTCAGAAAATGCGTTCCTACCGTTTCCATATTCTTTATACCGAATGGCGGAGTGGTTCGCTACCTCCATATGGTATATATTCCTTCGAAGGGGATATTATAATGATCGATGGAAAAAAGAAATCCATGTTGAAGATACAATTGGAATGCTCGGTCCGTCGATTAATCCGAACGACTTTCCTTCGATCGAAGGGTTGTTTGACCTCATTGATAGATATACACAGGTGCCGGGTATTGCGATTTGGGTCTGGTATGATCCTGAGTTTGGGTTTCCCTATCGTTGTGAGATCGATGCGGGTGTGCTTATTCAGTATACCATCTCAGACTTCTTGGTCTTACCTTCCGGATCCGGAGAAAATTCCTCCCGGCAAACTATGGAAAAACCGACTCCCACACCAGATTCAATCATAACTCGGTAA
>CAZBKV010000547.1:0-1643 GCA_964492575.1 uncultured Verrucomicrobiota bacterium
TGGCTCAGTGGATGACCAGCCGATCCGGGGCTTCTCACTGTAGTGCGGTCCTTGCCCCTACACCGGCTACTTTCCTCGAAAACACCGATCGGATGCCCGCTTCATCCCTCTCCACGAATCGATCCACAGGATCGGCTGTGCCTTCGGAGGCCATTTCGCCCCGGACCACCAACGCTTCGCCCGCTCAGCCTTGACCGAGGAGCCGAGAGGCCGCGCAACAGAAACCTCTTCGATTCTGTCACCAGAAGAACGGAGGAGAAGCGCTCTCAGAATAAGTGACTTATAACAAAGACAATAAAAGCCCTACTCCTAACACGATTCGATAGTAACCAAACGGCTCGAAACTGTGGGTCTTTACGTAGCCCAGCAGCCAGCGGACAACAAGGAAAGAGACGATCGCCGAAACCACGGTCCCAAACGCCAGTCCACCCCATTGAGCCGCCGTCATGGGCTGGGAAGTATCTCCCAGTGCCTCTACCAGCTTAAGTCCACCCGCAGCCAAAATCGTTGGAATTCCGACCAGGAAAGAAAATTCCGTTGCCAGCGGTCGACTCACCCCACAAAGCAGCAAGAGAATGATACAGGCCCCGGAGCGGGAAAGGCCCGGAAAAACCGCTGCCGCCAGTTGGGCGATGCCGACCGCAGCTGCCAGTTTCCAGGAGATCTGGTCTACCGGAGTCCGCCCCCGAAGAATCCGCTCAGCCACTACAAAAAGCATCCCACCGGCAATCAAGGCCAAGGCTACCGGCACGACACTCTCCGGCAACTGCCATCCCATTCGATCCAGAATCAGTCCACCCACGCCGGTTACAACAAAGGCAAGCACTAGTTTTCCAAGGTAATCCCGCGCCTCCGGATCTTTCCAGGCGCGGAACACCTGTCGGATTCGATTCGGAAAGAGGGGAAGGATGGCTAGAACCGCCCCGCTTTGAATGAAAATATTAAATAAATCACTTTGCCGCGGCAGCCAGTGTTGGATAATTAATAGATGCCCTGTGGAAGAGACCGGTAAGAATTCGGTAATTCCTTCAATCACCCCGTAAATAAAAAGTGGTATCCAAGTTTCCATAAATCCCCCTTCGTTTTTCTAGTCTACGGATCGTCCTTTCCCTTTTGTTTTGGACCGAAAATTCATCCTTCTTATCTTCCCACATCGCCCATCCTGGATAAAGAAAGATCCACTTATGGACCTTAGAGCTTGTCCGAAAAGGGCATTCGTCCATTTTCTTTCCCAGCGCGCTAGGGACAGCGCGCCCTACCTTCCAATTCCTTTCGAACGCACAGGGGCAAGGTAGGGCGGCTTGTCCCCAAGCCGCCGCCATGAAATTCATTTTCCCCTTTTCCCCCGGCGCGCTGAGGACAGCGCGCCCTACCTTTCAAATTCCCTTTCGAATGCCCATTGGCAGGTAGGGCGGCTTGTCCTCAAGCCGCCGCAAAAGATTCTTTCCCTCTGTCCTCCCATCCGCTCCAATCATGTCTTTTGTCCAATGTTTTTCTCTCCTCAAAAGCCTTCCCTTCAAACGGACCTGGCCGATTTTTCGGATGAGCTCTAGACAGGTGTTTGGCCGGTGTCTTTCCTCCATCAAAGCAACCAAAGACCTATTCTACTTTCAAAGTAATCCCATGACGTTGGAGGGTGGAGC
>CAZBKV010000548.1:0-1626 GCA_964492575.1 uncultured Verrucomicrobiota bacterium
AGCTTTGGCATTGGGAATTGGAAAGCCTTCAGCAGACTCAGTCGGTAGAGTTTGTGTTTGATATAAAAAGTGAGACAGTTGGCACCTACCTTTCTACCTGGCGGGTCGGCTCCGATCAACCGGATCCCAACCCGCCAGATAACCAAATCAGCCTCACTAATAGAGTGGTTCCTACAGCAGACCTCCAGATCTTGGCTGCATTTGAGACCAATCCGATTGCTTATGGATTGCCGGTGCATGGGTGGATTGTCGTTACGAATGCTGGCCCCTCGCCAGCTACCGAGGTCCAAGTGGACCTTCAGTTTGCCACGAATCTAGCCTTTACCGCAATGGAACCAGAACGAGGATTTTGGTCTCCAAACAGAGAGGGGATTCTCTGGCGGCTGGATCGATTGGATACCAATCAGACCGTACGATTTGCCGTGACGTTGATTCCAACTGATGTTGGAGAAGTTACAAATCTTTTCCGTATAACCGGAAAAGAGGCAGATCCAGCATTGCAAAATAATACAACCCAATCGGTGGTCTCCGTTCGACTTCCTGTGGATCTTCAACTTGGTGTGGTTTTGCCAGAGGAAACCCCCGTTTTAGAAGAACCGACGACCTATACTTTGGTGATTTCTAACACCGGGCCTTACGATGCTACGGAAGTAGAGTTGACGCATCCAATCCCTCCCGGCTTGGAACTCTCAAACTGTGTTGCCTCCATCGGTGTAGTGACGAATCAGGAAGGATCACTGGTTTGGAGAGTTGATACCCTGCCTTTGGAAACAAATGCTACATTGGCCGTCACGGTCATCCCTCATCAGTTCGGCTCTGTGGATGCAGAAGCGACGGTGCAGAGCTGGGAGTTCGAATTAGAGCCAGCCGACAACACCAATCGATTTACCCTCTCTGTCAATCAAGTGGCGGATCTCCACCTTACAGCCCTCGCCGATTCAGATGAAATCCTCTACGGACAACAAGCCACGGTGACCTTCTGCCTAACCAATACAGGACCGTTTGCCGCTTTAGGGATTACTATCACAAATTCCTTGCCTCAAGAACTTGAACTCCAACAGGCCTCTACCAACGTAACCCAACTTTATACAAACGAGAATGGTGCGTTGGTTTGGACGGTGGATCAGCTTCCGCCGGGATCCAACCTGGTCTGGTCGATTCAGGTTCGCCCGACGCAGCCCGGTCAGTGGCCTATTGAAGTGGCTCTTTCCGCATCGACGATCGACCGAACCACGGAGGATCTTTCCACGAATTTTATCTTACATGTCCGTCCCGTCGCCGATGTAGCCTGGTTCGTATCAACCCAGGCAATCGGAGCAGTCGATCATCCTTGGCCGATCTCTTTGGCTCTTACCAATTCCGGCCCAAACGCGACCGAAGGGCTGCAATGGGAGATCCAGGTTCCCGACGGATTGGAGATCCTTGGAGCCACAAACGATCCGGGAACCGTCCAGGTGAAAGCTCAGACGGTTCATTGTGCTTTGGATCGATTAGACCCCGGTGCTTCCCATACGTTCCAATTGACATTGCTTCCTCATCAAGCCGGGCTCTTCACAAACAGGTTAGAGATAGTCGACATGAATGCCTATGATCCGAATCCAACGAACAACACATCCACCGTTGTGC
>CAZBKV010000549.1:0-1615 GCA_964492575.1 uncultured Verrucomicrobiota bacterium
CTCTTCTTCGTCCTGGCGGTCTCTTCTCGCTCTGGGAAAACAATCCTTACAACCCCGGCACCCGTTGGATCATGCGGCATGTGCCGTTCGATCGGGAGGCTCAACCCGTTTCTGCGGGCCGATGCACACGCCTGTTGAAAAAGGCCGGATTTGAGATCCTGCGTCGTGATTTTCTCTTCATTTTTCCCCGTTGGCTGGCGCCGTTCCGGTTCCTAGAACCCTTCCTGATCAAGCTTCCCCTTGGCGGCCAATACCAACTCCTCGCCCAACGCCCATGAGATCTTTCCAAAACCGGATTTCCCCTCCCCTTCCATGACCTTTGTTCTATTCCCAAAATTTTTACGGCAGCCTAGGAACAGGCCGCCTTACCTCCAAACTCATCTTGGACAGTTGGGGGGTGAGAATGGGGGTGGGCAGAGATATAAGTTGTTGAAAATCAAGGACTTAGGAAAAAGCGGAAGGGATTTTCGCGAAAAATGTAGTGCCACAGAATGGGAAGAAAATGCATTTTTCTTCTAGACATACCAGGCTTTTTCGAGGAAAATGGCGTAGTGCTGTAAGAAGAAAGGAAACCAGACCATGTTTCTTCGAAGGAAAAAGTCCGGGAAGTATGTATACGTGCAGATCGTTCAGAACGAACGAGTGGGAGGAAAGGTGCGGCAGCGGGTGATTGGGACGTTAGGGCGGGAGGATCTGCTGCGGGCCTCGGGGCAGTTGGAAGGGTTGGCTGTTTCGATAGGGAAGTATGCCCGGAGGGTAGCGGTGTTGAAGGAGGGGCAGGAAGGGGAGATTCAAGGCCAGGTGGTACGGATTGGGGCGCCGCGGGTGTTTGGAAAGCTGTGGCGGGAGGTGGGGTTAGATCGGATCCTGGAGGAAGCGGCCCGGGGCAGGAAGTTTGGGTTTGCGGTGGAGCGGGCGGTGTTTTTGACGGTATTGCATCGGTTGATGGCCTCGGGGAGTGATCGGGCGGCCGAGGAATGGAAGAAAGATTACGAGATTGCCGGGGCTGGGTCGATTCGGCTGCATCAGTTGTACCGGGCGATGGGGTGGCTGGGAGAGCCGTTGGGAGAGGAGGAGCAGGTGGGGGCGACGCCGTTTGCGCCGCGGTGTATGAAGGATTGGATCGAGGAGGAGCTATTTGCGGCTCGAAGGGAGCTGTTTTCGGAGCTGGAGCTGGCATTTTTTGATACGACTTCGTTGTATTTTGAAGGGGAAGGAGGGGAGGAGTTGGGGCGGTATGGGCATTCGAAGGATCATCGGCCGGATCGGAAGCAGATGGTGGTGGGGATGGTGTTGGATGGGCGGGGGCGACCGCTTTGTAGTGAGTTTTGGCCGGGGAATACACCTGATGTGAAGACGTTGGTGGAAGTGGTCAAGCGGCTGCAGAGGCGGTTTGGGGTCAGGAAGCTTTGCGTGGTGGCGGATCGAGGGATGATGAGTCGGCAGACGGTGGAGGCGTTGGAATCGGGGCGGTATGGGGAGGTGAGTTATATCCTGGGGGTTCGGATGCGGGCGGATCGGCAGGTAGCCGAGGCGGTGTTGTCACGGGGTGGGCGATATCGGACGGTGATGGATGAGCGGGGGAAGGAGACGGGGCTAAAGGTCAAGGAGGTGT
>CAZBKV010000550.1:0-1609 GCA_964492575.1 uncultured Verrucomicrobiota bacterium
AAGCCAAGGAATTGAGCCAATCCTACTTCGTTCTGTGGAGCATCAATCCTGGGTCTTACTCGTTTTACCCGAACAGTTTGATTTGGCCTGGCAGGTTCTCCATCAGTATGTCGAAGAGAACCGGGACTGGGCCCAACAACTCTCCCCCAGCCAGATGGATCTTCAACTTCATTGGGCGGTGCTGCCGTGGTGTTTTGTGCTGGCCTTTCTCTATTGGGCCAATCTTCAAAGTGGGGGGAGTTTAACAGCTGCAGGAGCCATGACCTTAGAAGGGATTCGATCTGGACAGTGGTGGCGTCTGATCACAGCCACAATGTTGCATGCAGATATCGGACATCTGATGTCGAATCTTGCCTTTGGCCTCTTCTTTCTAGGGATTGCGATGCGAAGTTACGGGGCAGGGTTGGGGTTTGTTCTTGCGCTACTGTCCGGGGCGTTCGCAAATGGCGTGGGGGCGATCCTTCGAGTCCATCCTTACATTGGCCTTGGAGCCTCAGGGGTCGTGATGGCCTCGATCGGGTTGCTTGCGGCATGGTCAGTCATTTTTGCTCGCCAGACGTTTCGGTTGCGAAGGCGGATTTGGGTGGGAGCGGTAGCCACGCTTTTTCTTCTTATCATGTTTGGGTTGGCTCCGCAGACTGATGTATTGGTGCATGTCTCTGGATTTTTTATTGGGATGGGAAGCGGGCTTTTCATCGGTTTTTGGCAGCCAACCCTTCTTTTGCGCCCTAAGGAACACTTGGGGCTTCTGAGCTGCGGATGGTTGTTGCTCCTAGGAAGTTGGTTTTGGGCCCTTTGGAGGACGGGGTAGCTCAAGAAAGGAAGAATGGTCGGGACGGTGGGACTCGAACCCACGACCTTCTGAACCCCATTCAGACGCGCTAGCCAGGCTGCGCTACGTCCCGACCACTCTTTAACAGAGTAATGAAAGACGGGCGGTATGCAACTTTTTTATGCATACCACCCGGTTGGAAACATTGGCCTCTACCTCCAGGGATTAGGGTTGGCCGGCAAGCGGATGCCACTTCGGGTGCCGATAGCGATCCCACACCCACACGAAGTCCGGGTTGCTCGCACTAGCACCTTTCCAATAAAAGCCCTTACTAAAGTTTCCTTGAGCCGCCTGTTTCGCCGCCTCAATCGTCCTCGGGTCTGTCCACTTATGATGCTCCGCATGGCCATCCGCAAAGGCAAAGGTACTAACCGCTCCATGGAAGATCGCAAACGGGTCGACCCACCCCGGAGGATTTATATCCATCACCCACGTTCCATGGTTATATCCTCGAGTATCACTCTCTTCGATAAAGACGAAGGCTTGACTCGGTATATCAATCTGTCCCAATTTCCGGTAAGGAACCAGGCCTTTCCACGTGCCTCCGTTCATTGTATCCGGTTTGGAATAACTATCGTAGGCCCAGCCTTTGCCCGGTAGGAGTCTCTTTGTCCGAAGATCCCCAGGGCAGTGATAGGCCCCTTTGGCAGGACAGTATTCCCAGAGGGGAGAAGCCTTTAGGCCTCGTTCTACTGCCAATTCCGCCTCTTGGACGGACATCCCTCTAGTGATATTTATAGAAGCTCCACTCGCATTTAGAGGCCCCCTCCAAAAACC
>CAZBKV010000551.1:0-519 GCA_964492575.1 uncultured Verrucomicrobiota bacterium
GTCTTGGATCCGGCAAGGGAGTGGCCAGGGGCTTTCTTCTCCTGAGGGAGAGCGAACGGTTCGACCTCCCGCGCAGGTTGAAAGATCCTCTCTCGGTTCTTGGTATCCTCATGGCAGGCTTTCGACACGGAAGAATTTCGATGGGGTATCCATGGGAATAATGACGAAGTTGTTGGTGGTGGTGGTGAAGGTTTGCCATTGGGCTTGTGGGCCCAACCGTTCGGTCCATTCCACCCGGAATTGATTCGCGTTGAGCGGTGGGGTCCAGTGCAACATGATCTGATTCCGGCCTGGGGTGATTCGGAGATCGGTGATCGGCAACGGTTCATGGGAACCGGTCGGATGATTGGTTTCGAATTGGACCATTACGTTGGAAGCTGTGGCAAACGTATCCGATGGAGGGGTCGCCGAGGGCTGGGAAGTAATTTGGGCGATAATGCCACGGTCTTTGGCGAGCCAATAAAATGTTCGGACAAAATACGTTGCGACTGGCTGGTAGTTTCCGGAAAAATCGAAATC
>CAZBKV010000551.1:529-1602 GCA_964492575.1 uncultured Verrucomicrobiota bacterium
TGGGATTTGTTATTGGGATTCGATGGTAGTTCTAGTTCGAGTCAAAATCGATGAGGATATCGTATTGAGAGAGTTCATTCACCCGAAGGCATTCGACAAAGGTCCGATCCGGCAAGGTCATAAATCCATAGGCATCGGCTTTGGATTCTAACACGGTGTATTGGACCTTTGCAGGGATCCCAAAATCTTCCCCTTTTAACGCAAATCCGCCCGATCGTCCTTTATTCAGTCCCCCGATGCCTGGGGTGATGCTTCCGCCGCCCCCTGTTTCCGGTACACCAATTGTGGTAAGAAATTCTGTCGCCGCACTCCAACTGTCTCCGTACTTAATTCTTTCGGGGAAATCGACCATCGGCGGATCAAAAACCCCGACCGGCATATCCGGGCTGAAATCTGGATCGTAAAATCCATACACGACGCGTCCCTTGCCGGATTGAATGCTGAAGAAAAGCCAGGTCACCTTGTTGGTGCCCTCAATGGTCTTTCGTTCTGCCAATACGGCATCGGGGAAGAGCGCGGCGTATTCGGTCTGTTTGGCATCCAGATAATCAAACCGGGCATCGTAATCATAAGGCAAATTGGCAAAATCCCATGCCTGGGGTCCTCCCGCATGCCCGATCAGTTGGGCTACATCCAAGGCATTCGTTGTGACATGGGCCCGGTAGTACTGGCCCGGCGCATTAAACATGTCGACTGAGGTGATCGTAATCTGGGCCTGTAAGACCCAGGCACTTACCACGACCGCTATACTCGTTACTGTCTTCTTCATGCCTCCTCCCGTTTGGTTGCCCGATTCTTGCTGTTTTCTTCTCTTCTGCAGCAGAAAGAATGCCGGGCAGGCACCTTTCGTTTTGCAACTTGGCGTTTCCCCGTTAAAACCGTACTCCATTAATGGTGTGAGACAAGAGGTTTGCAGGAGGAAGAGAAAATTCTCGAGGCGTGATCGTTGCTGATAGAGACACATACCCAAACGAACAAACGACCCATGGGCACCAAGAAGGCATTGATTACCGGAATCACCGGCCAGGACGGCTCGTACCTGGCAGAGTTCTTGTTGGAGAAAGGCTACGAAG
>CAZBKV010000552.1:0-1596 GCA_964492575.1 uncultured Verrucomicrobiota bacterium
GCCAAAGCCCGGAGATGGGGCCGTACTGGGTCAGCAACTCCCGGACCTGTTCCCGGCAATAGGCCACGTAACGGCGGATATCATGCAACGCCCCGACGGCGTAATAGGGATCGGGTTTCGGATAATGAGGCCGAGCGGTCTGGCCGTATTTCCCGTTGTTCATCGCATGGGGATGCCTCCAGTTCCGCCCGTGGGAGTAATACAACCCTAGTCCGAGGCCTTTCCGATGGCATTGCTCGGCCAGTTCTCCTAGCAGATCGCGATGGGCGGCGGAGTTGAGGCTGTTAAAATCGGTCTGTTGGGTCCGGAACAGGCAGAATCCATCGTGATGCATGGTGACCATCGTCACGTACTTCATCCCGGCTTCCAGGGCCAGATCGGTGAGGAAATCGGTGTCAAAATGTTCCGCGGTAAATTGGTATTTTAATTTCTCATACTCGCCTACCGGGATCTTTTGATGAAACTGGACCCATTCCCCGCGACCGAGCAGGCTATAGAGGCCGTAGTGGAAAAAGAGACCGAATCGGGCCTGCTTGAACCATGCCAGGGCGGCCTTTCGCGGGTCTTGGGCATAAAGGGATTCAAATCCTTTCAGATAAGGAGGCACGGCTGTCTTTTTCGTCCCTGCCCAGAGGCTCGTTCCAGGGACCAGAAGACCGGCCGTTCCCAACCCGATCCGTCGGAGAAAAATCCTTCGATTCACTTTCATGGTCCTTAGTTCTATCTTGCCTCCACCTGGGGAAACAATCGGAAAAGTTGGGCAGTCCTTCGGGAACCATCGCTGGGAAGGAGGATTTGGTTTTGCACACAAACGGACAACGCCTTACCCTCATCCCTCAAAACAGAGTAGGAAACTAAAAACGCAAAACGAGTTGAAACGACGATGAAACTTCTGGTTGTCGGAGGTGGTGGACGAGAACATGCGTTGGTGTGGAAAATGGCGCAGTCTCCGCGTGTCACCCGATTGTGGTGTGCGCCGGGGAACGGAGGTATCAGCCAAGAACGACTCCAGGCCAACGGCCGGCCGGTAGAGTGTGTCCCGATTCGCGCGGAGGATGTGGAAGGGCTGGTGGCGTTTGCTCAGAAGGAAAAGCCGGATTTGACGGTGGTGGGGCCGGAGGCCCCCTTGTGCGCCGGACTGGCCGATCGGTTGCAAGCGTTGGGGTTGCGGGTCTTCGGCCCGACGCAACAGGCCGCCCAATTTGAGGCCTCCAAGGTCTTTGCCCATCAATTCATGCAGCGATATGGGATCCCTTGTCCTAAGGGACAGGCCTTTACCGATGTGCGCCAAGCCTCTCGATACGCTGCGGAAATGGGGGGCCGTTGTGCGGTCAAGGCCGATGGATTAGCCGCTGGGAAGGGGGTCATTGTCTGCAAGGACATGGGCCAAGCGGATGAAGCGATCCGCCGCATGTTGGAGCGGCGCGAATTCGGAGAGGCCGGGGCTCGCATTTTGATCCAGGAACGACTGGAAGGGACGGAGGTCTCCTTACATGCCTTTTGTGATGGGCAAACAGCTGTGTTGTTCCCAACCTCCCAGGATCACAAACGGGCCTTTGATGGAGATCAAGGTCCTAACACCGGAGGAATGGGGAC
>CAZBKV010000553.1:0-1590 GCA_964492575.1 uncultured Verrucomicrobiota bacterium
GAACAGCCCTCTTCTTCCGAACCCACAGCCCCTACGGAATAACCTGCCTTCCTTAGGCTCTTTTTTCTACGCTGCCTTCCGGGACAAGACCATCGATCCTTAGATCTCTAAACTGGTCAGGTGGCGAAGCCCGGCACGCATCGGTAGGTATCCCAACCCAATGCTAATCAAAAGGAACAGGCTCCAGGCCAAGATGATCCCGAGCGGTTGTGGCAAAGATCGAACCGACCAGGGGGCTCCGGCGGCCAAAATCAGGACGCTTCCTACAATATACAAAAAACTCAGAACCAGACAAAGGGTCCCACCAAATCCACTCACAATCCGGCTTGGGTTATCCTCCTTCAGATCCGGATACAGCACACCTAACCCCGTCGCCAACCCATTCAGAGTAAAGGCCATGACGGTCACTGCAGCCAGTTGGTAGATGGTTTGGGACGTCCCCAATTCCAACATTCGGCAGGACAGGAAAACTAATCCTGCCGTAATCATCCAGGAAAGGGCCGTCGTAGCCCAGAACTTCACTTGAACCAGCCGATGCAATCCCATCGGAGCCAGCCCAACGATCCAGAGCCGTTTCCCTTCCAGCGAAAATTGAGGGTAGACAAACCGGGTGGTCAGCGTAGCCAAGTTCAAGGAACAGGCCCCTAGGTTCAAAAACGAAACTACGGTAATCCAGAAAGGATTCGTAAGTTGTCGGCTGAAATGACGTAGGTTCAAAAAATAGACCGCCAGAAGACCGAATAGTACCACCGTCTGAGCCCACTGCGAGGTATCCCGCCAGAACAGCCGTATGTCCTTGACAATCAAAGCCCGCAGGTCATCCGACAAGCCCGGTACCAGATCCATAAGCCGCGGCAACAACGGTCGCCCCACCTGCCCGGCCCGCATCGCTTTCTTATGTTGCTGCCACCATTGCCACCATCCCCAACGTCCCAACACCGCCCCGCGGCTCTGCGCCGCCGAAAGCGCAGAATACAGCCATCGTCCTATCCCCGTGGTCAAAACCAGCCCGAAAAACAGCGCATAACTCAGCAAGACCGCCCCAAAAAACAAGGCTGCTTCGATCGCTCCTTCGGCCCATCGGAGCAATGCGCTTGCCAGCCAATAGCTCGGCAAATAAGGAAACAACGCGAACTTCGTTCGTGCCAAAAGTCGATCCAGGACCGCCAGCACCCGAGCTTCGAGCTGTTCTTCCGTAACAACAATCGGTTTCCAATAAAAAATACTCCCTATGATAAAAAGCAGGGCCAGCGTTAAAAGAAGAAGCTGAAACGTTCGTCGATCTAAATACCGCGCCAGGGCCATCGCAATCCATGAACCCAACGTCCCCGGTAAAATAATAAAAACCCCGATATAAACCACTGCCATGGGATAATAATGCCAATCCACCCCGGCCATCATCCCATATGCCGCTACCATCGGGGAGATCAAAAAGACAAATGCCCACGATGCTAGAAGGGTCGACTCCAAAAATTTCCAGAAAAAGATCGCTCGGGAGGAGATCGGCAAAACGACCAAAAACCGCGTCTCTTCCCCACGGAAGAGGGTGGTATAGCTGATGACCGTATTACTCAGCATCAGCAGGGCAAA
>CAZBKV010000554.1:0-1586 GCA_964492575.1 uncultured Verrucomicrobiota bacterium
ATCATACTGCGGCCAGGGAGAGTAGGGCAGAGACGGAGGCTCTTCCCCTTTGGCCTGATAGAGTTTCTCCCAGAGCTCCTCGGCCAGGTGTGGCCCGAACGGATGGAGGAGTTGGACAAACGTGCGCATCACCGACCAAGGCCGAACCTTCCATCCCATCGCCTCATTCACGAACACCATCAGGGCCGAGATGGCCGTGTTGAACCGAAAGCCTTCCAGGTCTTCGGTGACTTTCTTAATGCATGCATGAAGGGCTCGGAGCTGTTCCGTCGTTGGTTCCACGTCTTGGATCGAGGGATGGAGCCGGATGTGGGCCAGGAATTCTTTGGCTCGATCCGGTTCGACCGCCCGGCGTTGCTCGAATTCTTTGTTCGAAGCCTCGTCCGTAAAGAGTCGCCAGACTCGACCCAGGAACCGGTACACCCCTTCCACGCCTTTGGTACTCCACGGCTTAGTGTCCTGGAGCGGGCCCATGAACATCTCGTACATTCGGAAGGCATCGGCGCCGTATTCTTCGAGGATGGAGTCGGGGTTGACCACGTTGCCTCGGCTCTTGGACATCTTCTGCCCGTCTTCCCCGAGGATCAGCCCCTGGTTGACGAGTTTGTAGAACGGTTCAGGCGTGGAGACATAGCCCAGGTCGTATAGGACCTTGTGCCAGAACCGGGCGTAGAGGAGGTGGAGGACGGCGTGTTCGGTCCCCCCGACATACAAGTCCACACCGGGAAGCGGCTTATGATGCGGCGCGGCCCAGGTTCCCATCCAGTACCGTTCCGGTCCTTCGCCCACAAAACGCTCCTCATTTTTCGGATCCAAATAGCGTAGGTAATACCAGCAACTACCGGCCCATTGCGGCATGGTATTGGTCTCGCGCATGGATCCATCCGGCAAGTACACCCAGTCTTTGGCGCGAGCCAGAGGCGGCTGACCGTCCGGCGTCGGCTTGTACTCGTCTAGCTCCGGCGGGAGGACCGGAAGTTCCTCTTCCGGCACAGCCTCATGGTACCAATTGCCGTTTTCGTCCTTACGCCAGATGATCGGGAACGGCTCACCCCAGTACCGCTGCCGGCTGAAGAGCCAATCCCGTAACCGGTACTGGATCTTCCGTCGTCCCAGACCCTTTTCTTCCAACCACTGGACAATGCGGCGTTTCATCTCCGGTGTGGGGAGACCGCTGAAGGGGCCGGAATTGACACTGACTCCGTCTCCGGTAAAGCCGACCGGATCCCGGTCGTCCGGCGGTTGGACCACTACTTTGATCGGCAGGCGGAATTTCCGGGCAAACTCCAGGTCGCGTTCGTCATGGGCAGGGACTCCCATAATAGCCCCCGTACCGTAAGTCATGAGGACGTAGTCGGCGATCCAGATGGGCAGGCGCTCGCCCGTAATGGGATGAATCGCGTAACTGCCCAGGAAGACACCGGTCTTTTCCTTGGCCAGATCCGTCCGTTCCAGATCACTTTTTCGGGCGACTTCTTCCTTGTAGCGTTCGACCTCGGCGCGATGTTCCGACGTGGTCAGCTCGTTTACCAACGGATGTTCCGGTGCCAGGACGAGGTAGGTCGCCCCGTAGAGGGTGTCAGGAC
>CAZBKV010000555.1:0-1575 GCA_964492575.1 uncultured Verrucomicrobiota bacterium
GAACGGGGTGGGCCGTCGAAGAGGGCGTGGAACCGTTCGTTCGTCATGGTGGTGCCGGTCAGGAATCGGAAGTAGTCCAGGTTCAATCGAAAAGAGCCGTCCGGCTTGAGATCGATCAGTTCGGAGTAGATTCGATCGACGTATTTGGGCTGGCCGTAGGGGGCTAGGCCCATGAGTTTGTATTCGCCGGAATTGATCTTGAATCCGCAGTAGGCGGTGAAGGCGGAGTAGAGGAGCCCGAGGGAATGGGGAAACCGGATTTCGCGGAGGAGTTGGATGGATGGGCCTTCGCCGCGGCCGATGGTGGTTGTAGCCCATTCGCCGACGCCGTCGATGGTTAGGATGGCGGCTCGTTGGAAGGGGGAAGGGTAAAACGCACTGGCGGCGTGGGCCTGATGGTGTTGGGTGAAGAGGATGGGGGTTTCGGGTTTGAGGGTGGGGAGGTAGCGGCGGATGGTGCGGCGCAAGTCGAGTTTTTCCTGGAGCCAGGTGGGGAGGATGTGGCGGAAGGTGACCCAGCCTTTCGGGGCGACGCTGAGATAAGATTCCAGGAGACGGGCGAATTTGGTGATGGGTTTATCGTAAAAGACGATGGCATCCAGTTGGTCCGGAGTAAGATCGGCGTATTGAAGGCACCATTGGATGGCATGGATGGGGAAGCTTGGGTCGTTTTTCTTGCGGGAGAATCGTTCTTCTTGGACGGCGGCGAGGATCGAACCGCCTCGGACCAGGGCCGCTGCTGCGTCGTGGTAGAAGGCGGAGATGCCTAAGATATGCGGCTCGGTCTTCATCTTCTGCATGGGCCGGTTACATGAATGGGTAAAGGAGCCAGGCGATGCCGCCGCTGGCGGTAAAGACGACAAGGGCTCCGATGAGGAGAAGGAGGAGGACCAGTGGCCAGAGCCACCATTTTTTCTCCTGGTGCAGGAAACGGGCAAATTCTTTGAGTAACGACCACATGAGCTTTGAAGCCAAAGAATAGCGGGTTGGGGTGGGGTTGCAAAGACTAAAAAGGCTTGTCAAGAGGGGGATGGTTATGGCAAAAGGGGGAGGTTTGTGAAGTGACAAAGGAGGAAGGAGGCTTAGGGGGCGCTGGATCAGCGTCCAGAGAAAGATTTTCATTTTTAGGATTGCATTCTTGGAGGTGCGGTTTAATGTGGACAGCCTTGTAGCGCAGGGTTGACCCTGCGCGAGGGAGAAGTGGCCTGAAATGTCCTCGGCCTGGGTGGGTCGGGGTGGTCATAACAACACCGAAGTGGAATCCCGTGTTTCCGCGGGATGGCCCGAAGAAACCAAACCACGGGCTCCTGACCATGGAAACGGTAGCAGACATTGGCATTGACATTAAGGATCTGTTAGAGGCTGGCGTTCATTTTGGGCATCAGACTCGGCGGTGGCATCCGAAGATGAAGCGATACATCTTCGATGCCCGAAACGGAATTCATATTATCGACCTGACGAAGACCCTTGTTTTGTTACGGGAGGCGGCGGCGTTTGTGGAGAAGGTCGCACGGGAAGGGGAGGAGATCTTATTTGTCGGGACGAAGAAGCAGATTCAGCCCTTGATCAAGGAGG
>CAZBKV010000556.1:0-1574 GCA_964492575.1 uncultured Verrucomicrobiota bacterium
TACCGTCCCATTCGAATCGGTCAGAAGATGTGGATAGAAAAAGGCGGTCTCCTGTAGGTTTGTCCGAACGGCACTGAGCGGAAGTGGTTCCTCTTCCGGCTTGGCCTTTTCTTTTTGTGGCACCGGCACCATTCCATCAGTCGCCACCAGACCGTATTGATTGGCGGCAGGGATGCCCTCTGCTTTCGCCTTTTCCGGGAGCTCGCCGGGTGCAGGAGGTGGTGGCCGCATCGCAAGGGATCGACGCACTTCAACCCCTCCCCGTCCTGCAGCGTACAATCGAATCGGACCACCCCATCCAACCCTTCCAATCAATTCCGGATCAAAATCCGGATAGGTCCAGGACGGAATCGGAATCGGCGGAGAATGCGGGAGGATCAAAGCCGTGGCGGAAGCCGCCTGATTCCGAAACGTCAGCCCCGGAATGCTCCAATCTCGATAGAACACGTCCAACCGCGGCCATTGATGATGCACGAAGACATCGAGGGAACGGTCAAACATCTCGGCCAAAACCTCGGCCTGCCATCGCGGATTTGACACCGGTTTTTTGGGTTTGACTACCAGGGTCCAGGTCTCTCGACCGCCGGGTTGGAGTTTGGACCGGAAATGTTCCCAGGAAAGCTCCAGTTCTTTGTTGCTCCAGGGCACCTCCACACGACGCTGGAGGTGATAGAATCGGTTTTCTCGAACCTGCCAGATCACGATTGAGAACCCACCCCGAAACGATTCCTTTACGGGAATCCGGACCAGGGTCTGGTTGGTCTGGGTTCCTCCGATCCAGAATCGTCGGAGCAATTGCCGGCGGTGGAAGATCTCCACACAGGCCCGTACCGGCCGGTAGCCCGACCCCCAAAGGAGCAAGAAGGTGTCACCCGGTTCTACGCGCCATTGGGTGCTCTCGGCAAAGAACGGTTCCATCAAAGGACAATCCGAGCTTTGGGGATCCAACACCCGTAGGATCGCCAGGTCTTGAACTGGTTTTCCTTGGGCGTCCTTGGCAGTGGCTTCCACTTGATACAAACCAGGGGCCAAGTCCAGCGTCGTCTGGGCAAAACCGTCCACATCGGTTTGGAACCGGGTTTGATAGACAAGTTGTTGCTTCGGCCAGGTAAGGGGGTTATCGCCGAAGGTCGGTTTTGATGAATCAACCGGCGCTCCTGAACTTGACAAGAAAAGCGGAGACCGCGGGAAAGCCCCTAAAGGAGGACGGATTGGGTGCTCAGGCTGTTGCAACGCATAGATTCGTAGCTCCCCGTCTAAAGCCACCGGTTCGCCGGCCAGGTTTTGCGCGGAGATCTGAATCGTCCCGCCCCGACGCGCATTCATCCAGGCCGGGACGTTCAGGTGAAGCCGAACCGAGCGATAACCCAATGGAATGCGAAGCGTGGCCACACGGGTTTCTCCGGCTCGATCCGTCACTTCCGCCCGAACCTCAAAGGTAAAGACCGGTTCAGCCTCCGGGCGGAGCTTCGGATCCGGCTTGGCCGGAAACGAAAGGACAAAGGAGCCGTCCGGCCGCAAACGCGTAGTCCCATGGGCGATCTGCGCCTCCCTGGCAAAGGAAGGAATTCCCC
>CAZBKV010000557.1:0-1572 GCA_964492575.1 uncultured Verrucomicrobiota bacterium
GTAAGACCATATAACTTGATGATGAAAACAACAATTGGGGTTGATACTACAGGAAGCACCCCAATCCCGGTCGACCAGAAGGGCTGGCCATTGGCATTTCAAGATCCGTTTCGGGACGATTTAAACGCCATGGCCTGGCTCTGGAAAGATCATACCAGTGTGGCAGAGGCCGAAGAGATTACAGAACTGGCTCGGAAGCTCCGTCCTCATTATCTGGCAAAATACGGTGGGAAATATTCCAGCGAATGGTTCTGGAGTAAAATTCTTCATTGTAAACGGGTGGCTCCCCGCGTCTTCAATGCAGCTTATGCCTGGTTGGAAATCGCCGATTGGATCCCTGGGGTCTTGACCGGACAACAGGCACCGGACCAAATCCGAATTGGGATCTGTGCCGTCGGCCATAAGGCCATGTATAATGAGGAGTGGGGTGGGTATCCTGATAAAGAGTTTCTGGCCCAATTGGATCCTGATTTAGCGGAATTACGAGACCGCCTGCCCCAAAAGACTCACACGATTGCGGAGGCTGCTGGCCGGCTTACCCCCGAATGGGCCCGAAAAACTGGACTGCCGGCAGGGATTCCTGTGGCAGTAGGCGCCTTTGATGCCCACCTGGGGGCCGTAGGGGCAGGGATTGCTCCTGGAACGTTGGTCAAAATCATTGGCACCAGTACATGTGATATGATGGTCTCTCCGCTGCGCCGTTCCTTACCGGACATCCCTGGCCTTTGCGGAATCGTAAAAGGAAGCATCCTCCCTGGTTACTACGGTTTGGAAGCCGGCCAATCTGCCGTTGGAGATATCTTCAATTGGTTCGTCGAATACATCCAGCCGGGGGGAAAACAAACTGGATCGCACGAAGCCTTGACCCAGGCCGCTTCCCAACTTCGTCCCGGAGAATCAGGCCTCCTCGCACTGGATTGGAACAACGGAAACCGGACCATCCTGGTCGACCAGCGTTTGACAGGATTATTAGTGGGTCAAACCCTTTATACCACACCGGGTGAGATCTATCGTGCGTTGATTGAAGCGACCGCGTTTGGTGCATTGACTATTATCAATCGTTTCGAAGAATATGGGGTGAAAGTACAACAGGTGATCAATTGTGGTGGAATTGCTGAAAAGAATCCGTTGGTCATGCAGATTTATGCCGATGTGACCGGACGAACGATGAAGGTCAGCCGATCAAGTCAGACCTGTGCATTGGGAGCAGCGATTGCCGGAGCGGTGGTAGGAGGAGCTTACAAAACCGTTACAGCAGCCCAAAAGGCGATGTGCGGTCTTCGACAAGAAGTCTACCGTCCGAATACCGCAGCACATCGAATTTATCAGGAACTTTATGTCCTTTATAAAAAACTTCATGATGCCTTTGGCACAGAGGAATGGCAAGGAAACTTATACGATGTGATGAAACGGCTTATCGATCTTCGAGATCGAGTCCGTTCTGGAAAACGTTCCGCTCGAAAGGCATAACCTTGCAGGTCAAGCTACGATGAAAGGAAAAGAACTCCAAGAACTTGTCTGTGCCGCGAATCTTGAACTTGCTCGTTCTGGCTTGGTATTCTCTACATGGGG
>CAZBKV010000558.1:0-1565 GCA_964492575.1 uncultured Verrucomicrobiota bacterium
CTTTTCCCCTTCTCTCTCAAGGAGTTTTTGAGATTTTAAAAAGGTAAAGTCCGTTTTAGGAAAGACCTCTAACCGGAGAGCGTCACTTAAAAGAATCTCCCGTTTCGGATCATCAAAGATCTGCAACGCCTTTTGGGCAATCTCTTTCTCCCCACGCCATGCCGCAATCAAAACGCCTGTGTCGATGTAGGTTCGGACAAGCCCTTCCGTCTGGTTCATCTGTCCCCTCGTAATCCTCGAATCTCAGCTTGGATGGCTTCCCAATCCAGCGGACGCCCGTCGGCCTGGAAGTAAGCCTTCCGAAGTTTTAAAAGGATTTCTCCCAGTCGGGTTCGAGGCCGGTAGGCGGTAAGAAGCGGATCTAACTCGATTTCTCTTTCTTCCCCCACAGTAAGGCTTGTAGCTAACTGAAAGGCAGGATAAATCTCTCTCCTCTCTTCCTCTTCACCCCGGTTATCCTGCACGAAGTCGACTTTTCCAGAAAGTTCCGAGTAAAAAATAGCATTCGTATCGCCTCCTTCCACCTCCAAGCAAGTTGGAGGGGGCTGAAGAGGGTCAAATCTTTCCCACGTAAAATCCATAAGCTACAGCTCAAAACTCCAATTTTAGATGTTTTATTTGTTCTGGTATGAAAATTTGTTGGAAAAACAGCTTTTGAGAAGCCTCATGCAAAAGTCGGACTTGTTCCTTCAGATCTTCCCAATCCTTCTGAACCTTCCCAACCGTCGCTAAGTCAATCAACCAACCTTTTCTTTGGGCTTCTTCCACTTGGACTTCTACCGGATGCACCAAATAGAGAATATGCTGCCAGGAGTCAACTTTCAACTCGACGCGGAGTTGGATCGGTTGGGTACGAATTATCTGATCCCCAATTTCCAATCGAAACCGAAGACCTTCCCAAGGAGGCATTTCTTCAGAGGCGAAAAAGTAGATAAAACGCAAAGTATGCCGCTGCGGCTCTTCAAAAAGACCACTTTGCCGAAGCAACTCAATAGTTTCAATAATCTCTTGCTCGAATACTGGCCATCCTACATAAGGCCGCCGACAATGAACGGTAAGAACCTGATCCCCAACTTGGTATAAGATAGAGCCTTTTTGAGATTCAATCCGGTATTTGGGAGCATAGCGCAAAGAAGTAGTGTGAAACGCTAGGATCGATGGAATTTGGGCTGTCGGAAGCCGAGAGACTTTCCAGAGCTGTTCTGGTTTTCGTTTTTGCAAATGATGGTAAAGAAAACCAACCAGTAATTCTCCAATCGGCTGTTGGGGATCAGCCGGGAATGGGTATTCCCACAGCGCTTCCAGGAAAGGAGATCGACCAAGTCGTTTGGGTAATGGTGTGTCCATTCATTTCCTTACCAACATTTTACTTTCCTTGGATCGATTCGGAAAGCATTCGAAGGAGCCTTATCCTCCCAGGGAAGCCGGATCGGAAAGGTCGCCTTTGTTGAAGGTGACATAGGCTTCGGTCAGGTCAGCGGCATAAAGGACGGCTTGGCCGGAGCCGAGGTGAAGACGGATCCGCAGCTCAAATTCTTCCGGTTCTACGACCTGGCAAAGGCGTT
>CAZBKV010000559.1:0-1558 GCA_964492575.1 uncultured Verrucomicrobiota bacterium
CCGCTGCCATGAAATTCATTCGCTTCTTTTCCGGTGCGCTGGGGAGGCGCGCCCGGCGCAACACGGCTTTCGGAGGCCACGGAGGATGAATTGCGGGCCACAAAGTCTGAAGGCTTGTTATGAACGCACAGTCCTATCATAAACATGTAAAAATAATTCATGCTCACAAATAAGAACCAACAATCCGAGTTTGAAGAGGTTTTGGAATGTCGTTTGCAACCGGAACATCGGCAACGAACCCCTTGTAGCATTATCATTTTCGGAGCCAGCAGGGATCTAACCCATTGAAAATTAATCCCTGCCCTTTATCATCTATTCCGCGACGGGGGTTCTTCCCATTAACGCCAGCGAGATCCGGATTGAATTTCAACGAACTCCGCACGTCCTATTCGCCGCCCAATGCGGCAACCGGTTAGGTCCCAACTCTCTGATTCTTCGGCTCCAACCCGATGAGGGGATCTCCCTTCGATTTAATGGAAAAGTTCCTGGAACAAGCTTGGTCGTCCGGCCGGTCCGAATGCATTTTAGCTAGCATGCGGCATTTGGCGCCTACAACCCCAGAAGCTTATAAATGCCTCCTTCTTGACGCGATAGAGAGTGACCCCACTTTATTCTTGCGACGCGACGAGGTGGAAGCTGCATAGGAAATCGTGGATCCGATACGAATCGGCTGGGGAAATCGGCCGCTGACGAATCGGGAATTTTACGCAGCCAGTACGTGGGGACCGGTAGCGGCCGAGGATTTCATTGCCCAAACCGCACATCCATGGCATACACCGAAAGTGGCTCGGAAGGTTTGATCCGTGGGCATTTCGAATGAAGACACTCGTCCGAAACGAAACTTTGAGCCTTCGCCTCTGCCAGGATCTGGCAGAGATCGCGGAAACGGTTGCCGAGGAATGGATCCAACTTCTCCGAACCCGAAAACCAACTCCTCTACCGCCTTGCATCGCTCTTTCCGGTGGTCGGACAGCCCAGCCACTCTACGAAGCAGTGGTCCGAAAGACACAGAACCAAAAAGAGCTGTGGCGGGAAGTGCATTTCTTTTTCGCTGATGAACGTTGGGTTCCTTTTGATCATCCGGACAGCAATTACCGAATTGCACAACAGTACCTGTTTGATCCGCTGGAAATCCCAACCTGGAACCGACACGGTCTTTACATTGGTCCGGACCGTGACTATGCCTGTGCGGTAGGGCAAGCGGATCTGGTCCGATTGGCACCGGCCAGTGTTCGGGGGCAACCGATGCTGGACCTCTTACTTCTCGGCATGGGCGAAGACGGCCATATTGCTTCGATCTTCCCGGACACTCCCCGTTCTGTAGCAGAAAGCCAGAAAGTTTACGTCCCGGTAGACGCCCCAAAGCCTCCTCCGGAACGAATCAGTTTGACCTTACCCGTAATGCAAGAGGCTCGGGAAGCCTGGGTGTTGATTGTCGGAGAAGGCAAAGAAGAGGCCTTGCGCCGTTCCCTGGATCCTGTTCCCGCTACTCCACTGGGAGAATTGATTCAACGTCGCCAGGCCCTTCGTCTCCCTACCCGCCTCTGGCTTACCTACG
>CAZBKV010000560.1:0-1555 GCA_964492575.1 uncultured Verrucomicrobiota bacterium
CAAAGGAAGGACTATGGTCCAGCGTTCGATTTCAACCGAAGGAACGCTCAAGGTCCGGGAGATGCCTGAGCAGCAGGAGCGTAAGTCCTTGGAGACGGACACGATTGCTGCAATTTCGACACCGATTGGGGAAGGCGGGATTGCGGTGGTGCGGGTATCCGGACCGAAGGCGTTGGAACTGGCAGACCGTTGTTTTCGGCCGGGTCGGAAGAATGCCCCGCGGCCGTCGGAGGCACCGACGTTCACGCTTCATTACGGCTGGATCGTTCGGGACGGAAAACCGGTGGATGAGGTTTTGCTGGCCGTCATGCGGGCGCCGCATACGTACACGCGGGAGGACATGGTCGAGGTGAGTTGCCACGGAGGTTATCTGCCGGCGCGCATGGTTTTGGAGACGTTTTTAGCGGCCGGGGCGCGGTTGGCCGAGCCGGGGGAGTTTACGAAGCGGGCGTTTTTGAACGGACGGTTGGACCTCACGCAGGCGGAGGCCGTTCTGGATGTCATCCGGGCAAGGACCGATCTGGCTCTGGCAGCGGCGGAGCGGATGCTGGCCGGCGGGCTGTCGGAGAGGATCCAGTCGATGCGGGAACGGCTGATCGAAGTTCTGGCGCATATTGAAGCAGCGATCGATTTTCCGGAAGAGGGAATCGAACCGGAGACCGGCCAGCAATTGGTTCGGCGGATGGAAGAAGCGATTCAGGAGATGGATCGATTATTGGCCACGGCGCGGGAAGGCCGGCTGTTGCGTCAGGGAGCACGGGTAGTCCTGATCGGTCGGCCGAATGCCGGGAAGTCGAGTCTGTTGAATCGGCTTTTGTCTCAGGATCGAGCCATTGTTTCCCCAATTCCCGGGACGACACGGGACACGATCGAGGAAGCAGTCAACATCGGTGGGATCCCGGTGGTGTTGGTGGATACTGCCGGGCTACGGCATTCGGAGGATCCGTTGGAACAGGAAGGGATGCGACGGACGTATGCGGCGGTCGAACAAGCGGATTTGATTATCCATGTCATTGATCGAAGTGAACCGGCTGCGGAGGAAGATAGGGAGGCGTTGCGACGGTTGGCGTCTCGGCGTGTGATTGTCGCGCTGAATAAAAGCGATCTACCGAAGCGGTTTGAATTCCTAGAGCCTCCTTCTGGAGAAGTGGTGGAAATTTCTTGTCTGACCGGGGAAGGGCTGGATCGGTTGCGTGAGGTCCTGCGGCAACAGCTTTTGGAGCGACCCCAACAACTCAACCCGGAAGAACCGATGATTAATGCTCGTCACGAGGAGGCACTCCGCCGGGCCAAGGCGGCCCTGGAACAAGCTCTGGAAGGACCTTAGTCCGGAGCTGGTAGCCTTGGAACTTCGCGTGGCCATCGATGCCCTCGGCGAGATCATCGGAAAAACCCTCACCGAAGACCTCCTCGACCGCATCTTCAGCCAGTTTTGTATTGGGAAGTAGACTTGCTAGGAAGATTGGGGTTTGTGGGGACTACACAAATGGTCTGGTTGTAGGTATATTTCCCAGGCCTATGACGATCGAAGAGATCCGATCACAACTCGAAGCGG
>CAZBKV010000561.1:0-1547 GCA_964492575.1 uncultured Verrucomicrobiota bacterium
AAGCCATCCTCTCACGACGGTAGTTACAAGGGAAACGGATCTTTTCTTGGGTTTTCGATCACCGGTGTCACTTCGCTCGTCAAATCATGGAAGAGGCGCAACACCAGGATCCTCCTGTTCTCTTTCTCAAAAGACCAACCCATGCGACTTCTTCCGTACATCCCCATCCCCTAGAAAACACGGCAGCCATTTCTTATCCTTCGGCGACCAATACCACTGGCATAGAATCGGGAACGGCTGGGGATCGCCCTCTTCTCGCACGATCAACCAAAGCAAGGCGTGCAGAATCTTCTTCTGCTTCTTCACAATATCTTCCGGCCTAGGGAGAAAAAGGAAACGCGATCCCAAACCGGAAACAGCCACCGTATCCGCCGGCGGCGAATAAATCCTTAATGCAAAAAGATTCGTCGAAAGATCTGGAAGCTCAGGGCTCTGCTGAACACAAAACCCAGAGCCCTCCACTGCAATCTGCCGCCATCGAACCGTCCCCATGCCATAGCGAGGATCATGCCACAAAAGTCGATAAAACACGACCGGATCACTTAGATCGTTCGTCGCCTCTTTTCGCTTGGCAAAATAACCCCGAAAATATTCCAACACCGAAGGAAGAAACTCTCCTCGGGAAACGGGCAAGCGAAACGCAAGGAACCGATCCAAATCCTGGAACACATACGCGGCGATCAGATTATAGGCACTGTGAAGAAGCTCGGTCTTCTGCTCTTGGGTAAGCCCTACATGGTCATAGAACCGAATCTGCTGGATCAGCTTCTGAAGCTGGGCAGGACTTTGAATGGAGACCAGTTTCTGACTCCGCCAAATCTGAAGATACGTCGAGGGAGCATGCTGAAACGGAACCACCCTTGGCTTCCGAAACCACCCCAACAACGAAACCACCAAGTACAAAACCAGCGGGACAAAAAGAAACGTAGCGATAGATTTCTTCCAGCCCCACCTCGTAACTTGTTTGGTCTCAGCTTCTTTCACGGCAACGTCTGTCCCGGCCGGTACGTCGCATGAATCTGCATCCACAGGACGTCCTGGTTTCCGGGGCTGGGGGCGTCGTTCCAGGCCGGTTTCAACGTCCGTTTGTCCACCCACCGATGCGCCTCCACATGCCCGTCCACAAAACTCAGGTTCCCACGCCCATTATGCCACGCCTCCGGCTTGTCCCGTAAGACCCAACCGGACGGCTCCGATTCTTTGAACGGCCACTGCAACCCAAAACTCCCGTCATTGATCGTCTCGGCCTTCTCTTCGAAGAAAAACAGGGTCTTGCTCGGGGAAAGATGCACCAGTTCCGTCACCTTTTCATACGTCGTCGCCTTCGGACTGTCCCACCAAACCCCAAGAAAACAATTCATCGACACGGTCCGCACCTTCAACTGACGACGGCTGGGCATCTGCACCGGTTTCCGTGCCATCGGACATCGCCACACCTCCAGCTCCTCTCCCAAATACGGCGCAATCAGACTCCGCTTCAAATAGAGCGTGTTGGTACAGTCTGGTCCTGCATTGCCCAACCATCCCTCCACCCACGTCTCTCCCAG
>CAZBKV010000562.1:0-1534 GCA_964492575.1 uncultured Verrucomicrobiota bacterium
CTATCGCAACATGGCTTTCGAATGCCAAGGAAAGGGTAGGGCGGCTTGTCCTCAAGCCGCCGCCATGAAATTTCATTTTCCCCTTTTCCCCGGCGCGCTGGGACAGCGCGCCCTACCTGAAGTTTCCCTTCCCTTTCTGAAATTTCTTTTCAGTCGAGGGCGGTTATTTGACCGATGCCCGATTTATCTTTACTCAATCAGCAACTCAAATTCCACTCGGCTGCGAGCATCGGTAATGGCGTTGCGGATCTCCATGCTTTTGAGGTACCAACGGCCGTGGATCTTCTGAACGCTCCCGATTTGGAATTCTTTGAGCATTTGACCGTTGGGCCCATAAGCTTCGGCACGAAGGAGGGCCAGTTTTTCCTTATCGATCCAGCTCTTCACCTTGGCATAGTTACCGTGGGTAGGATGAGGGTTGCGGCTTTCGATGACGTAACAACGGCGGCCTTTTCGTCGCTGTTCGCCGATCAGGCGTTGATCCGGCCACCAGAGGAATTCCATTCCTAAGTCGCAAAGCCAGAACTGGGATCCAGCAAAGGCGATTGCGGTTTCGTCCCCTTGAAGGATGACAACTTTCCCGTTCGGGGGGCGGTAGAGGTAACGGTTCGGATGCCCACGCCGATGAATAATGACCAGTTCTTCGCTGATTTGTCGGGACTGGGTGTAGGTGAGGTAGTGGGCCTGCCAACCGTCTGCGGTCCGGCGCAACTCGAAACGGATTGGGATTTCTTTCCACCATCGACCGGCCGGGGTCCGAAGCCGGAGCCGGCCTTCTAGAATAAAGTCCTTATCCGGAACGGCTTCCCGGACGGTAGCGATGATCTGCTTTCCTTCCTGCAAAGCAGAGGAGGGATTGGGTTTCGATTGAGGGAGGGTCAAGGAAAGTGTTTTCGGAGAAGCGGCTCCGATTCCCAGTACAGCAGCAAAGAGGAGGAAAAGAAACGAAAAGGCAAGGTGGTTTCTCCTCAAACCATCGGTTTCTTTTCCCGGCGCGCTGAGACAGCGCGCCCTACCATAAAATGGGAGGATCGGCGCGCTGAGGACAGCGCACCCTACCTTCAGGAAAAGTAGGACAGCGCGCCCTACCTTCAGGAAAGGTAAGACAGTACGCGCTACCTTCGGGAAAGGTAGGGTGGTTTGTCCCCAAACCGCCGCTGAAAGGTCTGTTTTTTCTTTCGGCATGTTGGGATAACACGCCTTACCCTCCAATGGGCCTCGAATAGCAAAGCAAAGGTAGGGCGGTTTGTCCTCAAACCGCCGCAGAAGCCATTCGTGTCTTTGCTCGGCGTGTTGAGGACGGCACGCTCTCCCAATGCCTTTGGGCAGTTGTTTAACGGACGCCCTTATTTTTTCTATCAGACGGTTCATTCTTCCTTTTAGGTTTGTCTGGTTTTGGGCGCTCTTTTCTTTGTTGGATGGGCTTGGGTAGAGGTTGGCTTCAGCTTTTTCGTCGATCCGGATAATGCAATGGGGACAGCTTCTTCGATCCGCTGGACGAAGTGGACTTTCATGGCTTTTCGGACCTCGGCCG
>CAZBKV010000563.1:0-1533 GCA_964492575.1 uncultured Verrucomicrobiota bacterium
AGACGGGGCTGCTTCCCAAAGATGTGGAATATGTTCCTTCCCAGTTTATGGATACAAATCATCCTCCTCCGAGGCTTTCGATCGACTCCAATCATGTTCATTACCTTGTGACGAAGGCGGGATGGGTTCGGGCTGAGGGGCAGGAACCGCCGCCGCTTGCGCGGAAGGCATCGAGAAGTGCCAGGGCTTTTCTTTGGGTGGTGGGAGGTAGCTCTCTGGCGGTGTTGCTTTTCTGGTTTTTGATGGTGTTGAGCAGGAAAGCGAAAGAGGGGGAAAATCAGAGATAAAGGAGTAGCTATGAATTCCCGAGCTTCTAAAGGAGCTTTTGCGAAGCAGAGTCAGAAGCGGGTTTGGGGTTCAAAGGCCGCGGTGGGGGTTTTGGTGGTCTTTCTTTGTGGGTCGGTTTGGGCGGCGTTGACCCCGCAGCATCGAAGCCTGCTGGAATGGTTGACGAATCGGCCTCCGATTGTAGAAGCAGTGCTGGAGCTGTCCGGGTATTACATGATGGATCTTGACCATTCCGGTCCTCCTCCCAAAGAGGTGATTCATGTTCGGATGTCCCTTCAGCCGAATACCTTCTTTGTTCATATTGATCGGGATCCTTTGCTGAAGAAGCAGTATTGGGTAGGAGAATCGCGGCAATGGTACTGGGATCTTTGGCCAGATATATTGAGTCTGTCTCCGAAGAAGGGACCTGGAGCAGATCCAGAGAACTATACTCAGTCTTATGCCGAATCAGAGCGTAAGTGGGCGGGACGTTTGTTACAATTTGGGGCGGAAGAGTTTTATCAGCTGAAGTTTTTGGATACGATTCACTTTGTGGGCAAAGACAGCTCTGATTCCGACTATGCGATTCCTCTGCGAGGGCAGCTTTTACTGGATGAGCGAGGGGTTCCGATAGGGACGAAGTTTGGAGGGGAAAGAATAGTGAAGTACGGAGGGAAGCGGAGGAAGTGGTATATTCAATGCGTGAGTCGATTTGTGGGGTGGAAGAAGTTTGATGGTGGGCAATGGTTGCTTCCGGAGATGGTGGTGTATGAGAAGAAGTTTCGGATTTATGATTTAGAAAAAGAGAAGGATTGGACGTTTACTAACCGGGTAGTAAAAATCAAGACAGGGCTGCTTCCCAAAGACGTGGAATACGTCCCTTCTCAGTTTATAGATACAAATCATCCTCCTCCAAAGCTTTCAATTGACTCTAACCGTGTTTCTTACCTTGTGACGAAGGCAGGCTGGGTTCGTTTTGAAGGCCAGGAACCACCGCCGCTTGCTCGGAAGGCATCGAGAAGTGCTAGGGCTTTTCTTTGGGCGGTGGGAGGCGGATCTATGGCGGTGTTGCTTTTCTGGCTTTTGATGGTGTTGAGCAGGAAAGTCAGAAAAGAAAGGAAGGAAGGATAAAATGAGCCTTTTACCCATCGGATTGACCCCAGGGGAGTGGAGCCTCTCCTGGGTCTTTCGATGCAAACGGCCACATGGTTGGCTGTGGCGGTAGAGGGGTTTCTCATCCTTCTTCTTTTACAAAGGAGGTTTTCT
>CAZBKV010000564.1:0-1516 GCA_964492575.1 uncultured Verrucomicrobiota bacterium
GTACAAGGGGTTGTTGGTTCGGACTCGCAATCTGTTTGATCTTTTTCACAGCCGCATGAGCAAGGCCTGGGGCTTTGGTTTCTTTCGATCGCCGGAAGACAGCTGGGGAGGCAACTCGACAGATAAAGTCTAAGTTTCCATCCGCAGCGGACAGGGGTTTCTTCCCGGCCTGGTGGAATTTATCCGGCTCTCGCTTCGGATCAGTGAGAATGTATTGATAGAAAGGAATACGAAAGGTTGGCTTTTAGGCTTTTGCATGTCGTAGGTTCTGTCCAGGATTTGTTGGAGGACTTTCCCTAGTCCCGCTATAGGATGTCCGATCCAGACGGCGCGACCTTTTCGATCCACAACAAAGGCGGTTGGGACCCCGCGTTGTCCATAAGGCACGCATGTAAGCTCGAAAGACTTTTTGTTTGGGGGCCGCAGGCGACATGGTAGCGCATCTTCTTGCCCATTTTCTTCATGAAGGGTCAAGCCACTTTGGGGTCTCCATGGTGATCCCAATGACGATGATACCCTTGTCTTTAAATTTCTTTTGGATCTCCGTAAGGCGAGGGATGCTGGCTCGATAGGGACCACACCAGGTGGCCCAGAACTCGACTACGTAGATACATCCCGGGCGTTTACAGGATTATCCTGGATCCATTGGAGAGCGGCAGGGTCTCCAAGTTTTGCCGTTTGGGCAAAATCCAAGGGTCGAAAACGTTATAAAGAAGACGAATGCTTTCTTCCCTCGCAGGGTTCAATCCTACGTTATCTCGGTTTTCCACAATGGGTTTATTGCCAAAAAAGACAAAGACTCAAAAGTTGGCTCTCCTTTTTGGCCTTCTTTTCTTCCTTAACGTTTGCTTTTTAGAAGGATTTGGGTTGACGCCTGTTCAAAGAAATGCTTATGTTCCCTCCTCTATTTGAGGGAGTGAAACGGAGATGATGAAAAACGCGGTGGTCAAAACCGGTGGAAAACAGTACGTAGTCGCTGAAGGCGACACGTTGGAAATCGAGCGGTTGGATGCCGAGCCCGGCTCATCTGTTACCTTTGACGAAGTTTTGATGATCCGGACGGATGACGAGGTGCGAGTGGGGACCCCTGTGGTGGAAGGTGCTCGTGTTGTGGCCCAGGTCCTGGAACACAAACGGGGGCCCAAGATCATCGTCTGGAAGATGAAACGGCGAAAGGGCTATCGCCGCAAACGGGGCCATCGTCAGGAACTGACCGTGGTCCGGATTGAAAAGATCGAAGCGTAAGTTTTCTTTATATATAAAGGGAGAAGAAATCGGAAACTTTGATCCTGAAGGAGAGGAGCCATGGCACACAAAAAAGGTGGTGGAAGCACAAGGAACGGCCGCGACAGTCATAGTAAACGGCTTGGTGTAAAGAAATTCGCCGGTGAATTTGTGCGCGCCGGGAACATCCTCGTTCGCCAACGCGGCACAAAGTTCCTGCCCGGTGCGAACGTAGGGGTAGGCCGGGACTGGACCTTGTTCGCGTTGCGTGGCGGGGTGGTCCGGTTTGATA
>CAZBKV010000565.1:0-1515 GCA_964492575.1 uncultured Verrucomicrobiota bacterium
CATCAACGCAGCGCGGACTCCATCCGGCGTCAGCACGTAGTCGCCCTGTTGAGCCTGTTGAAGAAGGAGGGCCACCACGCCGGTCACGTGAGGTGCAGCCATGCTCGTCCCGTACATCCGAACAGTGCCACCTCCTAGTTGGTCGGAAAGGATTCCCACCGGAGTGATAAGGGCAGGACCGGTGTCCTCCCGAGCTTCGCCCGGAGCGGAAATCGTAACTCCTACCCCTGTATTAGGATCCAGCTTGCCGTCGGTGGTGAAGTAAGAAGCCGTGTCAGCCAGAATAGTAATTTTTGTCTTTTTGCCCTTCGCATGTCCGTCGGCTGCGGTCGTGCTGGCCACAGCGATCACCTCCGGAAATCCGGCTGGAACCATATCTGAGACCTCAGCATCGCAATCGTTTCCGGCCGCCACCACCACCGTTACACCCGAGTTGACCAGATTCTTCACCGCATCGTGCAAGGGCTCATCCGCTGCACCTGCTGCATCGCGGCCAAAGCTCATGTTCACAACCTTGACTGCTGGGGAAAGGCCTTCATTGTTCGCAATCATAATCGCCTCTATGCCGGCAATAACGTCTGAGTCATATCCCATTCCGCTAGCATCCAGAACGCGGACCGAATAGAGAGAGGCATTTGGTGCCACGCCGACCACGTCTTGACCGTTATCCGCCGCTGCGATAATTCCGGCCACATGCGTCCCGTGCCCATGTTCATCCATGCCGTCTACACCGTAAGCGTCGTATAAGGTTCCGGCAAAATTAGGCGCCAAGTCCGGATGCGTATAGTCGATGCCCGTGTCCACTACTGCAACGCCCACGCTGTCGCCGGTATAGCCGGCGGTCCAGGCCGCCTGAGCGCCCACTCGAGTCACCCCGGCGGGTATGGTGTCGTCAGAAGGCGAACCTGGCTTGCCGTGGCCTTTTCCCGGCTTGTCCGGCTTGTTCGGCTTACCGATCGCAAAAACCGGCAAGTCCGGAACTACCTGAAGCACGTTGGGGTCCCTCTTCAGCTGAGCTACAGCCTCCGCGGAAAGAACGCCCGCAAATCCATGAATCGCGCGGGTGAAAACCCGGCGAATCTTACTACCCGGCCGGGAGGAATACAAGGAAGCAACGGCTTTTGGATTCACTCCTGACCTCAGCTGGACAATATACCGGGCAGAGTTGGGAGACTTCGGCCCATAGCTTGCGCTAAAAAGCATCCCTGAGGCTGTAAAAACCCCAACGATAAAACAGATAACACGAGATTTACTCATGATTAGTTGCTCCTTTTTAGTTTATGGATTTTTGCTAGAATAATGATTAAGTGGGCCTCGTCAAACTTTTTTCGATTTTTTTTCGTATCAGAACGCTTACTCCTCGCCGGGTGTTCGCAAAGGCCGTTGCATGGGCCTGCGGCGCTCGGGAAAACGCATCAACGACCTACGAGGCGTGAACAGCGGGGACCTATCGGGTGGAAGTTTCCTCTGATTTGCGGTCCTGGGAGAGTTTGGTGATGCTGACTAATGTTTCGG
>CAZBKV010000566.1:0-1161 GCA_964492575.1 uncultured Verrucomicrobiota bacterium
GTCCCGGAGCGGCGCAAGGCCGAAGCCGTTCGAAACACCCTGGAAGGCCCGATTGACGCCATCTGCCCTGCCTCCATTCTCCGCACCCACGACAACGCCGACCTCTTCCTCGACCAAGAAGCCGCCTCCCTCCTCACCGAAATTCCCACCACCTAGCAGATAAGATAGCCAGCCGTTGGTCAAATCCCTCATCTCCAGCCAACCGGTCTAAGGAAAAGGAGCTTACTTCCACCTTGGTAGACTCTACAGCCTTTCTCGGTTGCCAGCCGGTGAGGAACAATCGTGTAATTTCGAAACGAGGAGTGGGGCAGCGCGCGCTGTCCTCTGCGTGTCGAAGATGGGAAGAGATAAAATTCATGCGGCGGTTTGAGGACAAACCGCCCTACCTTTTCAATGGCATTCAGAAGGTCATGGATGGTAGCGCGCGTTGTCCCCCAACGCGCCGTAAGAATGAAACACGAAATTTCCTTACGGCGGCTTGGGGACAAGCCGCCCTACCTTGCCGATGGCATTCGAAAGGGAATTGGAAGGTAGTGCACGCTGTCCTCAGTGCGCCAAGAGAGGCAAAGATTGACTGGTGCTTTCTCCTTTTTCGGACAAGCTCTACGTCCTTTCCCGGTTCTGACAGGCATGGCTACGATGGATTCGTTGGAGCTCTTGAAGGATCAGCGGGTCATGAAGGGCAAGTAGTGAGGGATTTCGCCGGTGAGGGTTTTGGCCAGGATGCGGGCCTGCAGTTCCAGAGCACGTCGGTAGCTGACTTTGTAGTCGAAGATCGGATGGATGATAAGGGTGTTCATCCGTTGTTCGTAGATCTGGAAGAAGCGTTTGCGGGCTGGGAGGGTGAGGTTGACGGCACGGCCGGCCTGGATGAAGTCTTTGGGGGTCAGGATGCGTTTGTTGATCAGGGTAAGAACGACGCTGTCGGCGATGATGGGCCGGAATTCTTCCATCAGATCGAGTGCCAGGGCCGGGCGTCCAAAACGAGGTTGATGGAAGAAGCCGACGTAGGGATCAAATCCGACCGCCAGAAGGGCCAACATGCAGTCTTTGGCCAGGAGGCTGTAGGCTAGGGAAAGGAGGGCGTTGACCGGATCGGTCGGAGGCCGTCGGTTCCGTTTGTGGAAATCGAAGGCGAATTCCGTGGGGGCGGGTTGATGG
>CAZBKV010000566.1:1171-1512 GCA_964492575.1 uncultured Verrucomicrobiota bacterium
CCGCAATGTCGGAGAGTGATTACACGCTGAGGAACGTATAAGTAGAGTTGGGAGGCGGTGCCTTCGAGTCCGAGCAGGGTTTCGAGGGAATCGGCTCGGAGGGCGGCCAGGGCGGTGTTTTTGAGGATCTGGATCGGGTGGGAGGGTGGTTCGATGTGGTTGCGCATGAGCATGGTGCGTTGGTTGCGGATTTTGCCGTAGACGAACCAGCGGGCGTGGCGGAGGGCCTGGGCGGGATCACCGGCTTGCCGGAATTGCTCGATGCGGAGGAAGACGTTTTTGAGGGTGTGACCACGGGTGATGCCATAGAACCAGCCGCCGCCGGAGAAGTAGGTGATAGG
>CAZBKV010000567.1:0-1506 GCA_964492575.1 uncultured Verrucomicrobiota bacterium
ATCTTCAGACGGCTGATAATCGCCGGCTGGAGTCGCTTCGGAGGGGCTTTTACTTCATGCAGGATTCCATCGATTCGATACCGGACCCGAAAACGATTGGCTAACGGTTCTAAGTGAATATCCGAGGCCCGAAGTTTAAAGGCCTCTACAATCATTGTATTGACCAATTTAATAATCGGAGCATCGGCCTCGACGGTAGACCCATCATCCATTTGCAGTTGGGACACCGTACCGATATCAACTTCTCCCTCTGTAATGTCCTGAATCAGCTTACTCACCGAATCATCACGCACCCCGTAATACCGCTCGATCGCAGCATCCAACTCTTCTCTTGTGGCCACGGCCGGAATCACCTGCATGTTGATCGCAGCCTGCAATCCATCCAGCGTATCGAGGTCCGAGGGGTCTTCCATGGCCACCACGACGGCCTCGTCTTCTTTCCGGACCGGAACCACATGAAATCGCTTGGCAATATGACGGGGGATTAATGAGATCACCTCATCTGTCAGATTCAGTTCATGAAGTTCGATATATTCCACCCCAAAATGGGCTGCCTTCGCCTGCGCAACCGCCGAAGGATCCAGTTCTCCTCTTTTAACAAGGGTATCTAAGACCCCTTCTCCGGTGGTATCCGCTTCGGCCCGCGCTTCGGCTACCTGCTCCTCCGTCAGGTAGCCCATATCAACCAACGTATCGATTAAGAAATCATCTCTTGCCGCCACGTTTCCACCCCCTCTACTGGATCACTTTGTTTTGTCCTCTTTTCTTTAAGAAAATCTCACTCTTCCCCTTCATACAAGTCTGAAGAAACAGAAGAAGTCTACTCAGCGAATAAAAATTCCCTGTCTCTACGATGAGACAGGGAGCAAACTCTATGCCAGAATCCTTAGCTTGCTTTTAAGATCTACGCTTTTCTCTTTTTCGTTCGATAGAGACGAACTCCTGCTAACGCACCGCACAGAGCCGCACATCCCAATGCCATCGACGCAGGCTCAGGGATCGGAGGACGACCAGGCCCTGGAACAATCCCACCTCCAGATATAGGAAGCATCGGCTGAAATCCCGGCCGTCCCGAGGAGGCTCGGACGCCTGCTACTTGACTATCTACCAGCGGAATCAGACTCGGATTCATCAATTCCGAGAGCTTAAACTTCCTGGTAAACTCCAGGCCGCATCCGGGTAAATCCACTGAAAAACCTCTGGCAGTTTTACCGTTTGCACTAAGGGCTGCTGAACCCCTTGAATCTGATTTGTCTGAAATGCATCACCTTCGGGGAGGAGAACCCCCGCTTGTCCGATGCATGCTGAAAACAAAAAGGCAATTCCGGTGGCTACGATCGTTATTTTTCCGTGGGCTTGCATTATTCCCTCCATTTTCTCGCCAAGCTTTCCCTAAATACTGACACCCACTTCCAAGACTGTCAACGGAAAAACTTCCGTCAACCCTCATTTTTTATTTTTCCCGAGTTTCCCTCTCAAGGCAAGCTTTTCGAAGAAATTCTTAAG
>CAZBKV010000568.1:0-994 GCA_964492575.1 uncultured Verrucomicrobiota bacterium
CCTCCTTTCCTTCTCGAATCCATGTAACTGATAATTGTAAGAGCCAGAAATAGCCTTCCACCCCCCCCCCTACCCCAACGCTTTTTCAGAATTGCCCTCACAAGAAGAACCCCCTAAGCTCACCCCAAAAGCACAGGAGGAAGAAAAAGCATGACGACCCAACCTCCAAATACAAATCATCCGTCATTCGAATCGTTAGAGATCTACAAAATTCTTACTCCTTTAGACTTCTCCTCCCGAGCCCAGGCAGGCCTCCACTACGCAAAAGGCCTGGCACGACGATTCGGATCCCAGCTCCTCCTCCTGCACGTGATCGAACCGATCGTTTACCCCGCCGACCTGGGTTATACCCCGTTGATTACGGACGAAATGATGGATGAGATGGAACGGGAGGCCAAAACTCATATCGAACGTCTTGCCGAGCAACTGCGTGCGGAAGGATTTGCCGCGGAGGGACACCTCCGTATTGGACAGCCCTATCTGGAAATCTGTGAAGGGGCCCGAGAACTCGGCGCCGACCTCATCGTCATTACCACCCATGGGCACACCGGATTGCGTCACGTCCTGTTAGGCAGTACGGCCGAACGGGTCGTTCGGTATGCCCCTTGCCCGGTCATGGTCATTCGGATTCCCAAAACATCCCAACCCGAATCTTCCGACTCATCCTCCACCCGGGACTCGGAATAAACCGAAGGCCACTTCCCCTCCTTCTCGAGTCCGAGCCAATCCCCTCGTCTTGGTTCTTGCGCGGAAACAAATTCTATCGTAACAAAAGGCAACGATGAACAACACACCACAACCCAGATCTTTGGAGGAAGCCGTTGAGTTTGCAGAAAACCCCGAGCCCCGTTGTCCATGTGTCCTGCTGCTGGACACCTCCGGTTCGATGGAAGGGGAACCGATCCAGGCCCTCAACGAAGGTCTGGTGATCTTCCGCGATTCCCTTCTCAAGGATCCACTGGCCAGCAAACGGGTCGAGGGGGCGGTCGTGACT
>CAZBKV010000568.1:1026-1504 GCA_964492575.1 uncultured Verrucomicrobiota bacterium
CGATCCGACTTTGTCACGCCCGACCGATTCGAACCGCCCCGCCTGGAAGCCGGAGGCCAGACTTTCATGGGATCCGCCATCCTGAAGGCCCTGGACATGGTTGAACAACGAAAACAAACCTACCGGGATCATGGGATTGCATACTATCGACCGTGGGTCTTCATGATCACAGACGGTGAACCGCAGGGTGAACCGGAGGAAGTGGTCCAGCAAGCCGCCGCCCGACTTCGTCAGGCCGAGGAACAGAAAAAGGTGGCCTTCTTTGCCGTGGGGGTCGAAGGGGCCAACATGGAACGACTGAAGCAGATCGTTGTCCGCACTCCGGTCAAACTCAAAGGCCTGAACTTTGCCGAGATGTTTGTATGGCTTTCCCGGAGCATGGAACGGGTCTCCCAATCTCGAACCAACGAACAGGTCCCCTTACCTCCTCCCGGATGGGCAGAGGTGTAAACCTGCATTTCCCGGTGGCGCTCTGCTG
>CAZBKV010000569.1:0-1504 GCA_964492575.1 uncultured Verrucomicrobiota bacterium
TATTCCAACAACCCCCAACTTCCCCATTTGCTCCATCGAGACACCGAAGAAAAATGGCATAACAAATCTCCCCCGACATCCACCCAGGCCTGGAGATATCGCCGATAGATTTCACCCATCTGAGGGTGCCGATTGGCTTGGTGGAAACGCTCCGTGAGCTGGGCATTGTTTTCGGCGCCCCGAGTGCCGACCAGATGTTGCCCCGCTTCGTAGGCCACCAACAAAAGACCATACTTGTCGGCAATCTGCTTCTGCCGTCGCATCCATTCCACACTGCGCGGCAACGCCACTTTCTCAACATAATCCAGCAATCGGTCCACACTCCAGCGTGCCACCTCCTCGGCCTTCGGCTCTCGATCCGGGGTAATGATCATGGAAATGTACGGCGCAATCCCTAACGCATCCGCACTCTTATAAGCCTCCCGGAACGAAAGGATCTGCTCCGAAACATATGGATTGGCCGCCTGAGAAGCCAACACCCGAACCAGCCGTTCCCTACCCCCAAACACTTCCTCCCAGATACGGAAAATCTGGACCGATCGATAAGCCGTAAACCGCCAGGCCGCCTCCCACGGCTTGTCACCAAATCCCAGCCTTTGCCCCTGCTCTGCCGCATACCGATGCTGGGGAAAGATCCCGTTCCAAACCTCGTTGGAATATTCCACATAGACCGGCAGCTCCGGATCCAACCGCGCCTTCACAACCTCCGCAAATCGACGCACAAAATCATCATCCGCCTGATGGGGCATACAAAACCAGGGGGCCGCCCCGATCCGATTGCATAAGTCCACCATCCATTCCACCGGTACCCCCCTTCGGGAAAACGTGGCATCTTCCGGAACAGGCCGGTCCGACCAGTGCCGGATCTTCGAACCATTGGTCTTCATCCAATCCATGAACCGCAGGCAAGCCATCCCTGCCCACCGCTTCAAAAACGGCGGATTCCACGGACAACACTGATAGCTCTTTTCGTACCCTGGAAGAATCACCCGAATCTTCCGGATAGGACGGGCCGGATCCGTCCTCAATAACCGGAGGAAAATCGCCCCTTTCTTGGCATCCACTGCGATTCGGATCCGACCCGGCTCAGTAGACAAAGCTCGCGCCGCATTCCGGAAATCCAGTTGCCCCTCCCCTTCATACAACACTGTGTATACCCCCGACGGATAATGCCCACCATCAATCGTACACATCAACGTCTCGGCCCAGCAGTCCGGTTCCAGTCGCTTCACCCATCCATAAGGGTCCAGCTCCAGCGGAGGACCGCCGCCCCAGCGGGCTCCCTTCCGCTGACTAATCCAGGGCCGTGCCATCCGGAACACATCCACAAACGGCAATTCCGTGTTCCAATCCGCAATCCCGGCTAGGTTGATTCCAATCCGAGGATGGGCGACCGGCACGCCCTCCGCCCGAACCAGGACCGCACTTCCTAAGACCCCACCCAGCCTTCTCAAAAACTCCCGCCGATTCATCTTTTCTGCTTCCTCCTCTTCAACCCTCCCAT
>CAZBKV010000570.1:0-1503 GCA_964492575.1 uncultured Verrucomicrobiota bacterium
TCTCACCTCCTTTCCCTGCTTTTTATTTTACTATAGTGGAGCACTTTAAGCAATCACCTTCATTTTTACTGATCAAGGTTCATTTACTGGGCATATTCAGAGACAAAGGTTTTCCACTTTCCTTGGGCACGAAGGATCAATTCAACGACCTCTCGCACGGCCCCATAGCCTGCCGATGCATGGGTGACATAATGAGCCACTTGCTTGGCCTCCGAAATGGCTTCCGGAACGGTTGCAGCAAACCCCACCCTCCGAAGTACCCCCAGATCTACAAGGTCATCTCCCATATAGGCTGCCTGTTCCCATTCGACTCCTATCTCTCGCAGGAGTCCTTCCACAACTTTTACCTTTTCTTGATTGGATTGGTGAAGAAAATCAATTCCTAGATCTTTGGCTCGCTGCAAGGTCGCTTGTGAGGGACGATGGGTAATCCATCCCACGCGGATTCCTGACCGTTGCAGCAGTTGCAATCCCAATCCATCTCGAACATGAAACCGTTTCCATTCATGGGATCCGTCTATATAAATTCCGCCGTCTGTTAAGATTCCGTCCACATCACACAAAAAGACTTCGACTTGACGCATCCGTTCTAGCGTCTCTCTAGCGATTTCGCTGAATATCGCTTCGGTTAGAACTTGGGTATCTATTGGTCTCATTGCTTGTTCTTCTTTTATTCCCAACTCGCCACTAGTTTCTTTAATTCTTTGAACCTTTTCAAGAGAGTTTCCACCCATGCTAAAGGAATCATATTCGGTCCATCACTTAACGCCTGATTGGGGTTGGGGTGGGTTTCAAAGAAAATCCCGTCGGCACCGACTGCTATCGCAGCATAGGCTAAGAGGGGGGCCCATTCACGGTTCCCCCCCGAAGCGTTGCCGGCACCTCCAGGAAGTTGAACAGAATGGGTCGCATCAAAAAGGACTGGGCAACCGAATCGTTTCATAATTGGGATTCCGCGGAAATCTACCACAAGGTTATGATATCCGAATGTGGTGCCGCGTTCTGTTATAGCAATATATGAATTTCCTGTAGAATAAGCTTTTTCTAAGATGTGCTGTACATCTTCAGGAGCGAGAAATTGTCCTTTTTTTATATTGACGATTTTCCCGGTTTGGGCTGCGGCAAGGATAAGGTCTGTCTGCCGGCAGAGAAAGGCAGGAACTTGAACGACATCTACAACTTCCCCCGCCTTAAGCGCCTCTTCCGGATGGTGGACATCGGTAGTCACAGGGAGTCCGGTAGATTCTTTGACTTCTTGCAAGATCTCCAAACCCTTTTCTAATCCCGGCCCTCGGAAAGAGTGAAGGGAGGTACGATTGGCCTTATCGTAGCTTGATTTAAAGACAAGAAAAATCTCCTCTTTCGCAGCATATTCTGCCAATCTTTGGGCAGTTTCAAAAACAAGTTCTCTGGATTCCATTGCACAAGGCCCAGCGATAACCAAAAGGCGATCCTTGCTCTGAAGGGTCTCCCAAATTTGATTTTGTGTGTTGACGGCCATAG
>CAZBKV010000571.1:0-1503 GCA_964492575.1 uncultured Verrucomicrobiota bacterium
GCTTCAATGGGGCCAGGGAGGTTTAGTCCCTGGAATTTATTAAAAGAGGGCACTCGCCTTGCCGTAGGAGCATTGCTTCAATGGGGCCAGGGAGGTTTAGTCCCTGGAATTGCGGCTGAGGGCGGTGGCGCGGCGGATGCGGAGCCAGCTTCAATGGGGCCAGGGAGGTTTAGTCCCTGGAATGGTGGGAAGGGAAACGGTTGAGGCGCAAGGGCAAAGCTCTGCATTTGCGAGAGAAAGCCTGCCTTTCCTCTTTCCCCTCCCTTCCTTTAAAGAATTTTAGGTGCTTCGCGTTGAAAGTCAAAGGATTCTGGGATGCGAGCATCGGCCGAGAAATTCACGCCACCTTGATTCTCGCATGTCTTGGTTGTCAAAGAGCCGGGACCTTGCGGTTTCAAGGCTTAAAGCAAGTGTCATTTTGGAACCAGAAAGAGGATCCTACAAGCAAAAAGGAGAAAAGCCGCGGTTGATCTTCCACACTGAACGGAAAGACGGATGGACAGGGTAGAGCGGAGGGGGTCACAAACCATCCCATGAAAATTAGTTTTGGCATCTGTCAAATTTCTGTCTCAAATGGACAAGAAAAAAGCTAGGGCAGCCTGTCCCTAGGGCGCCCTTCCGTCGTTTTCTTTCCCTTCCTTGTCGGTTCCTCTGAGAGGGGAAATTTTTGCTTTGTTTCGGATCGGCTGATTGGCGGATGCATTGATGCAGATGGTGGTAATTGGGTTTTCCTTTGCTTGGCTGGGGGGCTGGATTAGGCTGATCGGACGGCATGTCCAAGGAGAAAACCAAGGGGAAAAAGCAAGGAAGACGATCCTCTTCTCGAAACCGGCAGAAGGAGGGGTTAGGCGCATCTGCTTCCGGGCGACGGGTATGGGTGTTTCGGATCGTAGCGGTGTTGTTGCCGTTTGTGATTTTGGCGGCTGTGGAAGGGGTGTTGCGGTTGGTCGGTGTGGGGTATCCGACGAGTTATTTTCTTCGGATCCATCAAGGTGGGAAGACCTTCTGGGTAGAGAATGATCGATTCGGTTGGTTGTTTTTCCCGCCGCAGATTGCGCGTACGCCGACTCCGTTTGCGTTTCCGGTTCAGAAAGGATCGAATGTGTTTCGGGTTTTTGTGTTTGGGGAGGATCCACGGCCGGGGGTTGGGCCATGGCGTTTTTTGTCTGCGCTTTTGGAGAAGCGGTTTCCAAGGATGAAACCGGAGGTGATTCCTGTGGCCATGACGGCGATCAACTCGCATGCGTTGCGACGGATGGCGAAGGAATGCGTTCGGATGATGGGGGATGCCTGGATCTTGTATATTGGAAATAACGAGTTTGTGGGGCCGTTTGGGGCGAGTGGGGTGTTCGGCGGGCGGGCGCTGCCGGCAGGATGGGTTCAGGGGATTTTGTGGTTCCGGTCGTTGCGGATCGGCCAGGTGGCGGCCGCGGTGGTGCAGAAGTTCCGCCGTGGTCCTGCACGATGGCGCGGAATCGAAGCCTTTTTCCGGCATCCGGTTCG
>CAZBKV010000572.1:0-955 GCA_964492575.1 uncultured Verrucomicrobiota bacterium
TCATTATGCTTGGCTAGGAACGTAGCCGGAAACGCCGCATGACTCCGACTCTGATCTGAGGTTGGATACGGTGGATCCGGACGGCGACGATTGATCTGAATCAACTCCTGCCGATCCACCCGACGCATGACAATGCGGTAGAGCGGAAGTTTTCCGTCATAAAGCAGATCGTCCACCAACACCATAGCATTGGCCCGTCGTTCATAATGATCATCCATCCAAACCGGAGCCGGCCATTGACGCTGATGACCGGTTTCATCCTCGGCTTGGATATAAAACTCGATGATGGTCCCGTTTGTCTGACCGGGGATTTGTGCGGCAAAAATTCGATCTTGAGCCTTCCCATCGTTGCTTTGGCCATCGTCCCGCATCGGAAGACTTTGGAACGCTTCCTCTCCATCCAGTCGGTAAAACAGAGTCACCTGTTTCGGAGCCCCGGCTTCATCCAACACCTCCGCCCGTACCGTAATCGGCTGGCCGGAATGAGGAACGGCCGGAAAATGCGAGACGTGAAGGATCAGCGGCGGAATGTCATTGGTCAGTAAAGTATTGGGTCGGCCTGGGGTTCCTCCATCGACGAGACTCGGCGCCCAGTTTTGGCCGGTGTTCCGAGGCATCGCCGGATTGCGACATTCCAGCGAAGCTCCTTCTCCATCCGCCTTTGTTTCCCATACCAGCCCCCGATGACCATGATCCTCTGGCCCCAGAATCAACCGAGCCCATTCCCCTTCATCTGCATATCGCACCTCATCAACAACGTCTCCATCTGCATCTTTCAGAATCAACCGATCGCTGCTGTTGCTCAGCATTCCTTCCCAGTCGCCGACAACATTCGTCACATCCGGGTAAAGTTCCTGAAAGGCTTGTCGGTTCGCACAAACTACCAGGTAACCCCCCGGTGGAATTTGAACGGAAGGGAAGGTAAACTCCACCCCACCGGTCAACCGCCAGCCGG
>CAZBKV010000572.1:965-1501 GCA_964492575.1 uncultured Verrucomicrobiota bacterium
TTCCACAGTTCTACATACTCATCGGCCGGCCGGTGAGAAGCCGGATGGTACATAATCTCATTGATCACCACCTTCGGCTGAGCCGCCCAAACTCCAGCCAACCCGATCCAGCCGATCCATAACCCCCATCCGCTGATTTGTAGAATCCAACTCCTTACCCGTCCCCGAATCTGCATCGTCGGTTCCTTCTTTCCCTTGCTCTGTTCATCTCCGTCTTAAGGGCGAACCACTCGGAAGAAAGCCGCCTTCCCTAACGCCGTCGGATCAATCGAAACTTCCACGGCCTGAAACTGCTGTGGCGCCGGCACACTCTTCCAATCCTTCCAATCCCCCTTGCCTAACGAGTCGGTATACTGGATTCGGTAATCCTTCCCCGGACTGCCGGGGAACCGAAGGAGCAAGGTTCCGTTGGGTTGCGGTTGCAGTTCTAGGGCGATGACCGGATCCGGCTTGGTCGGATCCGTCCCCGCAAGATACTCCTGCTCATTGGTATATCCGTCGCCGTCTGGATCTCCATTGCGGCCTTGATCTCCCGC